>CAZQYL010000314.1:0-3271 GCA_964597425.1 uncultured Ignavibacteriales bacterium
AGATTATTTGCAAGGAAGTAAACTGAGTTAAGATCTTTATCTGAACTTGATACCTGTGAATTCCATATTGCGCTGCCGTTGGTAGTCTTTAAGATCATTCCGCCTTCACCAACAGTGTATCCAATTTGTGTATCCCAAAAATGAATTGAATTAAGATCCCTGTTAACTATTCCCTGCTGGACCCATGTCTCGCCGCTATTGGTTGATTTGTAAATCACACCGGATGATCCGTACTCATATCCGCCTACGGCATAACCAATTTCATTTGATGGAAATGTAATTGACCTGAAATCAATATCAGATGTAGGAGGTGAAACTTCGTACCAGGAATTGCCGCCGTTTATTGTTTTGTATATAACGCCGCTGTAGGGTTCTGTCATTTTGCCGCCGGCTATAAATCCGGTGCTGGGATTACGGAAGAACACTGAATTCAGTTTATTACCGTACATGCTTACAAACTGAAGTTCCCATGAAGCCCCGCCATTAGTGGTTTTGGCAATTTTGCTGTTGTAACCTACAGCATAACCTGTGTTTAAGTCCGCGAAGCTTATTGAAAGCATTGCTGACTGGTGCTGGTCTGTCCAGCTCACTCCGCCATCAGTGGTTTTGTAAATTGTACCTTCGCAGATATAACCGGTGTACTGATTATTAAAATAAATCGATGAGCCGCTGAACGCAGTTGAAATTACAAGCCAGTTTGTTCCACCGTTTAGTGTCTTAAGTATAATGCCGTTACCGGACATATAACCTGTTGTAGGGGTAACAAAAAATACTGACTTAAGAATATTATTAGTACCTGATTGTAAAGGATACCAGCCCGTTTGCGCAGTGAGGCGGCCGGTCATAGCAAATATTACAGCAACAATTATGCTGAATATTATTTGTATGTATTTTTTGTTCATAATTAAACCTCACAAAATAAAATTTCTTTGGATCTGTAAAGTCTGTTATACACTGAAGGGGATTTCCCCATTCATACGTAATTTAACAGTAATTTACAAAAATAACAGCATAAAAATTATTATCATTACCACCAGGATCTGTATCCCCTGTAAACTGTTTACCACCATACTTATTTTTCCTTCATTTTTTGCAGTTTTAGCCTATTTTCTTATATTATGAGTAATAATAGCAGAAAAATGAAAAACAGGCTTATGATCCCGCGCAATGAAAATTTAATTTTAAATTCCATGTCAGTATGAATTAGTTCTTTTCTTTTTTATAATCTTCAATTTTTAAAGCTTTCTCCCAGTATGTATTAAACAGGTCTTTCATATGCCCGGCGTAGTCCGGATTCTTAATAATAAGATCTGCCTGTTTATGTTTAGGTACGTTCTTATCTGCTGAAAGGTTGATAAACACATTTTCCGAATCGAATACAGAAATATTCGGAAGTTTGAACGGAGCAAGCCTTACCTGCTCACCGCCCTTTTGAAATAATTCACAAGCAGCTATTAACTCAGCATTAAGATCTTTATCTTCACTAAGCTGGTAGATCGATCTTATTACACCGCCATCTTTAATGAATCTCTGCGCATCCCTGCTTAACTCTTCTACTACCACACGGCGCGGACTGTACATACCAAGTATTTCTTTTACTGAGCTGTTAACAAGCTCCATATACCTTGCTACACGGTGTTTATTGAAGCCGCGTATAAGCTGTATGTTCTTATCCGGACCATCAGCTTTAGCTGATTCACTTTTGTATATCTGCTGCAGTTCACCAAAAGTCTCGTTAAGACTTAATAACTTGTTGTTAAAATTCTTCCTGTAGTCACTGGCTATTTTATCAAGTATTATAGCAGGGTCAATTATCTGGTAATTGAGAATTGTATTCGTCTCAATTTCATTGCAATAACCTTTTTCAACAAAAGATTTCAGAATGTCGTAAATGGAGTTGCGGATGATCTTTGCTTCTTTAGCAATCTCAGAAGCGCTCATAGGGCTGCCGCCAAGCAATACAATAAGAACCTTGGATTCATATTCCTTGAATCCTAAAGTCTTGAGTCGTTCTATTAAAATTTCCTTATTCAATATTGCTGTAGTTTTAAACTACTGCAATATAACATACATTTAAAGTATTGTCAAGTTATAATATTAGCTATTCTTGGTATTTTCATAAACTACTATTAATTTATGGGTTAAAAAGAAAAAGGCAATCAGGAATACCTGATTGCCTTAACCACAAATGAAATAAAACTGAATGAAAAAATAAATGCGATGAAAAAATAGCTAGGTCTTTAAGAGGGCAAAAAACTTAGCGCAGCTTCCTTTACTGCAGTGATCAATATTGTTTCTCCCGCCCTTCGAAAGAGGACAATCTATCAAGACAGAGGCTGCTGCGCTTATAATCATATAACAAAATTATTTTAATTAAAATCTCAGTTCCGTTTTCTATACCGGGGTTAACGCCGTTCCTTTTTACTTACCTCCGTTGACGCCGTTGGACCAGCTTTTAACCCCGGTAAACAACATTAGTAAGAGATAACTTAAACACTTTTACACAGGAGTTAATTTCAAATCACTTGTTCAAAAATAGCACATTTAACAGCATTTGACAAAGATTTTTTATATTGTTTGTTAAATGCTAAAAACGTGCAAAAAGTGAATGAATACTCCTGAAAAGTTCAATTTCAGCAGTTTTTCTCAATTTTAGCGCTGACAGGAAAACAAATTTGTTAAATGAGCTCAATAAAATAAAAAACATATATTTACAAGATAATTTAAGCAATTTACTGTACATAAATAAAAAAGCCTGCATTTCCGGATGAGAAATGCAGGCAAATGTAAAACAGACTTCTGATTACTTAATAAGGATCATTTTTCTTGTTTCGGAGTAATCTGTTGTTATCAACCTGTAAAAATATACGCCGCTTGGTGAATCAGCAGCATTCCAGTCTACTGAATAGTTACCGGCTTTAAGCTCACTATCTATCAAAGCTGCAACTTCCCTGCCAAGCGCATCATATACAATCAGTTTAACATTGCTTTGTTTCGGTATGCCAAACTTAATGCTGGTTACAGGATTGAACGGATTTGGATAATTTTGATTAAGTGAATACTGCACCGGAATGTAATTTCCAATTGGTTCAATTCCTATCAGATTAAAACAGTTATAATAGTATTCCTTAAGATAATCTGAAGAAGCTACGAGCTCACATACGCTCTGTATATTGCTTGAGCTTCTAGCTACGCTGTATGAGTACACAACTACCTGCGTATCACCGGAAGCCATATTAAAAGGTCCGCTGTTAATGATATTCCGTTTATC
>CAZQYL010000315.1:0-3261 GCA_964597425.1 uncultured Ignavibacteriales bacterium
AGCGCTATGCTGATTATCATAAATGCAAAGTGATACCACAGCGAGATTGAAAGCACTCTTATTAAAGTGAACTCAAGCATAAGTACACTCAGCGAAACCAGCATTAATCCAATTTTATGCTTAAAAGTTAAAACTTCTTTTCTTGCCGGCTCATGTTTTTTTGAAACAGTATGTTTTTTGCTCATTAATACTATACTTATTTACTGTTTAACTTATTTGTATTACTATTTTACAGTTTTATTGGTGATTATAGTATCCTTTAAGTAAGAGCGTTTTGTTTCGGGGTAATCTGTACTGTAATGCAGGCCGCGTGATTCTTTTCTCATAAGTGCAGAACGTATAATAAGGTATGATATCAGCGCCATGTTCCTTAGTTCAAGCAACTCGCGGTTAATCCTGGTCTTTTTATAAAATGTTTCAATTTCATCTTTTATCAGTGTTATTCTTCTGAGCGCTCTGTGCAGTCGTAAGTTTGATCTCACAATACCAACATAGTTTGCCATTATCTGCTTTATCTCATTCTTGTTCTGTGAAATCAAAACCCACTCTTCGGCATTTTCAGTGCCGCTGGAATCCCAGTCCGGAATTTTTATCCTGGCTTTTTTTACTTTGGCAGGATCAACACAGCAAATCTTCGCGGCTTTATCAGCATAAACCAATGCTTCGAGCAGTGAATTGCTTGCAAGCCTGTTGGCACCGTGAACACCTGTCATGGAAGCTTCGCCGAGCACAAATAAACGGTTCATCGAAGTTCTTCCGTCGAGATCGCTTACAATTCCTCCGCAGCTGTAATGCGCTGCAGGTACAACCGGTATCATATCCTTAGCCATATTGATGCCTATGGATAAACACTTTTTGTAAATATACGGGAATTTATTTTTAATTTGCTCTTCGCCTAATTTGGTAATATCAAGATATACAAAATCATCACCGTGTTTTTTCATTTCGCTATCTATAGCACGTGCAACAATATCCCTTGGCGCTAACGAACCGCGGGAATCATACTTGAACATAAACTCTTCGCCGTTCTTGGTCTTTAGAATAGCCCCGGCACCGCGCAAAGCTTCGCTGATCAAAAATGACTGACCGTCGGTGGGGTTTATCCTGTTTTCATAAAGACTTGTAGGGTGGAACTGAACAAACTCCATGTTGCCTATCTTACATCCGCTGCGGTAACCGATGGCAATGCCATCGCCGGTGGCAATTGCGGGATTTGTTGTATGCAGGTAAACCTGCCCAATACCGCCTGTGCAAATTACAGTCAGTTCAGAAAGTATTGTGATGATATCATCATTTAATTCATCATATGCATAAGCGCCGTAACAGTTTATGCTGCCTGTAGGTTTGCGTTTTTTGATGTTATGCTCAGTGATAAGATCAATTGCGGTGTGATGCTCAAGTACTGTAATGTTTTTATGATTGGTAATGTTGTGTAGTAAGGCGCGTTCAATTTCTCTGCCTGTCAGATCCTTTGCGTGAACAATTCGCTGCCTGGAGTGACCTCCTTCTCTGCCGAGATCAAGCTTACCCTGCTCGCGGCTGAAGTTAACGCCAAGCTCTATAAGTTCATTAATTAAATGGGGACCGTTCTTTACAATCTGCTCAACAGCATCAGTGTGGCATAAGCCTGCGCCGCACTCGAGCGTATCTTTAATGTGCAGTTCGTATGAATCATCAGGGGAGGTTACTGTAGCTACGCCGCCCTGGGCATAGTTTGTGTTTGATTCTGCCTGTTCCTTTTTGGTAACAATAAGAACTTTGGACTTTCTGGCGGCTTTTAATGCAAATGATAAACCTGCTATACCGCTTCCAATTACTAATATGTCAGTCTCAAGCCTCAATATCTTAAGAATACTTAGCCGTTAGATCTTCTTCAGTCTTTGCGCGTATAAAACGGAAATCCTGGAAAGCAAGCGTTGAATCCTCTTCAAGCGTGATCCTCAGCAAATAACGGAATGCTATCTTTGTCATATTGCTTATTGTACCTTCGCGAAGCGTGGTGTAAACCATCGGGTGTACTTTTAATATCAGTTTGCCTGAAGGTTTGTTTTTATCAAGCTTGTAGCGCTTTATCCATCTTTCAATTCTTGTAAGTATGTTGGTTGAGCTTTCGATGATACCGCTGCCACCGCATAACGGGCACTGCTCTGTTATTGAGCGTACAACGTTTTCTCTTACACGCTGGCGTGTTATCTGTACCAAACCGAATTCAGACATAGGCAGAATTGTAACTTTTGCCCTGTCCTTCTTGAATTCCTTTTTCAGCTCATCATATACTTTTTTCTTATTCTTATCGTCGTATACGTCAATGAAATCAATAACAATTATGCCGCCAAGGTCACGCAGTCTAATCTGCCTTACAATTTCCCTTGAAGCATCGAGATTTGTTTTAAGCGAATTGGTTTCCTGGTCTTTGCTCTTTGCATATTTGCCGCTGTTAACATCAATAACGTACATCGCTTCGGTCTTTTCGATGATCAAATGACCGCCGATCTTAAGTTGAACGCGTTTACTTAACGTCTGGTGAATTTCAGCTTCAATGCCGTAAATATCAAACAGCGCTTTACTGCCTTTATAAAGCTCAACTTTATCAAGCAGGTCAGGTGAGTTCACCTTAACATACTGCTGAATTTCCTTGAACATCTTTTTTGTATCAACCAGTACTTTTTCAACATCATCCCTGAAAAGATCCCTGATAACGCTTGTGGTTACTGTAAGATCTTTGTAAAGCAGGGCAGGGGGTACACCGGTTTTTATCTGCTTTTCAATATCTTTCCAGATGTTGTAAAGATTCTCAAGATCTTCAACTATGGCTTTATCGTCCTGCTCTTCAGCTACAGTACGCAGTATGGCTCCGAATTCCAGACCCTTGGAGGTTCTGTAATTCCTTACAATATTTTTCAGCCTGCGCTTTTCGCGCATGTTCTGTATCTGTTTTGATGCGTTGACTTTATTTTCGAAGGGTAAAAATACAAGGTACCTGCCGGGCAGTGATACTTTTGAAGTAACCCTGACTCCTTTGTTGCCAACAGGCTCTTTTGTTATCTGGACAATTATTCTCTGGCCGCGCTCAAGCCTTGGCATCTGCCTTCTTTTCTGGGGCTGTCTTGATGACTGTTTCTGTGCGGGGACTGTTTCTTCATCTTCGTCGTCATCATCGTCGTCTATTTCAGAATCGCTGCCAAGCAGCGCTTTCATATCTTCAGCCTGGTCGCCCACATCACTAAAGTGAAGGAATGCGTCCTGCTTGAAGCCAAGATC
>CAZQYL010000316.1:0-3209 GCA_964597425.1 uncultured Ignavibacteriales bacterium
AACTTAAGCGTTACCCAGCCCAGCACACCCATCGCGGCAAAGAAAATTCCGTATGAGATCCTCCAGTCAACGCCAACCGTCATCATGCTGTATTCGCTCATCCCGCCGATTCCCGCTATCAGGTTCAACGGCAGGAAAATTATATTTATCATTGTAAGGTTCTTAATCAGTACGTTCATATTGTTATTTATGATATTGCCGCGTGCATCCATAAGACCCGATAGCACCGAAGAATAAATCTCCGCCTGCTTCAGGCACTGGTTATTTTCAATTATGATATCTTCCAGCTGCTCAAAGCGGTCATCGTTACCCGGGAAGGCATCGCCCGAATGTTTTTCGAAGTAATTGCGCAGCTTAATGAGCACGGTCAGATTCGAACTTATAGCATTAATGTAGTATATCAAGCTTTCGCTCAGGTTGAACATCTGGATAAGATACTCATTTTCCATCGATGCGTTGAGCTTGATTTGAATTTCCCGTGAAATTATTTTCATAGCCTTAATATGATCAAGGTAGTGGCGTATGGAGTTATAAAGGAATTTAATTATTATATCCATTAACGAACCAAAATGAAGGTTGTGCTTCTGGTCGAATAGCGAAACATCCTCGGGCAGTACCACAACCAGCTTATCCTTAAAAAGGAATAAACCTATCGAAGATACGCCAAAGAGAAAATTATCTGAACTTAGATAATTTTTGGGACGCTTCCATATGATAAAAATGTTATCATCTTCAAATTCTATACGTGATATTTCATCAGGGTCAGTAGCGGATTCAACCGTATGCTTATCAATATTGTATTCTTTCTCTATAAAATCCTTTTCATCGTTATCGGGATTAACATAAACCCAAACCCTGCAATCGTTTCCTTTTGATTCAGCCAGCGCACCATTTAAAAAATCATATTTCTGCAGCATAGATCCCCCTTAATGAATATAAAAAGTAATATACATTACAAAAGTAACCATAATAATATGTAATTTAAATTTAAAACGTAAAGGCAGGCATTATGAACGATGAAAACTCTAAAGGAAATAAGAAATCCTTCACATTTTCAGCCATACTTTATAATATTTATCTTTTCCTTCGCCAATCCACTCCTGTTTTTCTATTCCTGTTTTTTCCAGCGCGCGCACTGTCTTTATATTTTCCGGATTCAGCGTAGCAACAACTTTTTTATTCATTAACGCTGAGTATTTGATTATTTCTTTCAGGATTTCCGGTACAAGCCCCAAACCCCAATACGGTTTATCTATCATATAAACTACTTCCAGCTCGCCGGGCAGGGTGTTATCGGTTTCCTTAAGCTCAAAATCACCTATCATTTTCCCTTCATATTCAATTGCCCACAGCTCAAAAAATCTGTCTCCCGGCGAACCATTGTATATTTCAAATATTTTATCAAAAATTTTATTTCCCTCAACTGGGTCCTCTGTTCTTCCGCCCATGTAGTGATTCACTTCGGGGTCAGTAAGAATTCTAACGCATTCCGCCCTGTCTGCTTCGGTGTATTTTCTCAGGCGCGTACGCTGAGTTATTATTTCCGGGTTATTCATATGTAATTTTTATGTTTACAAACATTGTAAATGTGCCTGATAGGCCTATAAAAAAAGGGGCTCGTTCGCCCCTGATTGTATTAATCCTAAAAATACTCTACATCACCGTATTATTTTCTTCGGGTTTTTCGCCGCCCGAAACCTCATCCGTTGGATCACTGATGTTTGTTTCGTCATTAATGCTTGTTTCAATATTGTCCTCAGCTGATTCATTAACCTGAGCATTATCTTCCGTTGTAATATCTGTCGGGGTTTCCTCTTCGGTATTTGTAGTTTCAGCCGGCTCAACCACAGCGGGTTTATTGAAAGTACTTGAAGCTATGTTTCTTGCCTCAAGCATTACGGATTCTTCCAGCCTGGCTTTTTCTTCAAGCTTAGCCTTTTCATCTGCGCGTTTTTTATCCGCTTCGACAAGCGCTAAAAACTCCCTTGGGAACATTACCGTGCCGATAATACCCCGCAGCGCATTGCGTGAAATTTCCTTTGCCATAAAATTCTCATCGGGAATTTTCATGCTGGTACGCAGCTTCATTGTAACGGCAGGCTTAAAACCGAACTGGCTGTAATAAACGGGGTCGCCAACAACAATAACCGCGCCAAACCCCACTTCCTTCGCGCGCTCAAGCCCTTCGTTAATAAGCGCTTTTCCTATTCCGTGCCTTTGATGTTCGGGGTGTACGGCAATCGGACCCAGCACCAGGCACTTAAACCTTCTGCCGCGGTGAGTTATAAATCCTTTGGAAAACAGCGCATGCCCCAGTATCTTATCTTCTTTGACGGCAACCAGCGAAAACCCGAATTCATAACTCCTGGTTTTCCTGATATCGTTAATAAGGATACCTTCATCTTCTCTGCCGAATGCAAGGCGGTTAATTTCAAATATTTCGGCGTGATCTGCCTGTTTTTCGCCCCGTACATAAAGCTCTTTAGCCCACTGCTCTCTCATTAAATCCTGTAGTTATAAATTGAATAAGTAATCAGCAAAAATAATAATTAATATACACAATAAAAGTGTAATCCGTAAAATCGCCCTTAGCGGGCAGCGGGGCTGATCTGCTTCAGAAATCTTTCGATCGCATCCATATCTATATCGTAAACCGATTCTCTTGTATGCGCAACCTTCCTGACCACAAGCCTTTCGATGAAATTCATTTTTTCAAACAGGAACTCGCCGCCCATTATTCCTTTTGCCGATGCATGCTTTTTCAGATCAGCCGGGAAGGAATCTTCAAATTCTTTCTGCCGTTTTTTCTCGTCGGTTTCCATGCAGCAGATGTAGAGCCCGAGTATTTTTGCTTTAAGCGAAGCTTTGTGTTTATCAGCGAAGGTCCTTATTTCTTTTTGTATCCTGCCAACGTGAATTGAACCGCCGATTATTATTTTTTCATAGCCGTTCAAATGGGGCTGTCTTGTTTTTGCAAGATCAATGACGCGGACTTCTTCGCCTGTTTCAGTGAGACGTTTTGCAAGCATGTAGGCTACTTTTTCTGTGGTGCCGTGCTTGGTTTTAAAAATTATCGCCGTTTTCATTTTTGGAAAATATATTTTATTTAAAGGGATGGTTTGGCGGCCGGAGATGAGCGCATTCAGTTAAGGTCTATTATATACAAAAATAGCGCAGAATTGCGGGTTTTACAATGCAAATAGTAGTGT
>CAZQYL010000317.1:0-3208 GCA_964597425.1 uncultured Ignavibacteriales bacterium
TAGTTCTAATAGTTATATCAGCTTTATTTATCTCTTGCGGCAAATCTACAAAACCAAAAAAACAAATTGATACCAAACCTGTTTCTATTAAACAGTTTGATACTCCACCGGGAGCAGATCCTTCTGTACCGCCTGAACAGGGCGGAAACGGTTTTACCGGTGAAGGCTGGCAGACTGCTGTTAACTATAATGTCGCAGGTGATTCTAATGCCATAAAGGGCGGTTCATTTACAATGAGAATTCCGGACTTTCCCAATACACTAAGAAATGTGGGTAAAGACGCCAATTCATATGTTAATAATCTTATGGAGCTTGGTCTTATTTATGAAGGCTTGTTAGCTCAGGACCCGGTAACCGAAGATTGGATCCCGGCATTGGCTACACACTGGAAAGTATCTGATGATAAGAAACAATTCTGGTACAGGATTAACCCGAATGCAAGATGGGCAGACGGAAAACCCGTAACTGCTGAAGATGTTGTTGCTACGTGGAAACTGGCAGTTGACCCGGGGATTCTGGAAGCTTACTCAAATATACTCTACGGTACATATGAACAGCCTGTTGCTGAAAGTAAATACATAGTTTCAGTAAAAACCAAAGAAGAGAACTGGAGACAGTTCCTATATTTTTCAGGTGCAATGAGAATTTTACCTGCACATTATATCGGAAACATAAAGGGATCAGAATATCTTGAAAAGTATCAGTTTGAAGTTGTCCCCGGTTCAGGTCCATACGCTTTATTGAAAGAAGATATCAGCAAAGGACAATCAGTTACATTCAGAAGAAGAAGTGATTACTGGGCAGAAAAAGAAAGATTTAATGTTGGTATAAATAATTTTGATGCTATAAAGCTTGAAGTGATCCAGGATGAATCCCTTGCTTTCGAAAAATTTAAAAAAGGTGATATAGATGTTTATTCAGTTAACCGCGCACAGTGGTGGGCTGAAAGATTTGACTTTGATGAGTTCAAACGCGGACTTGTTGCACGCTACAGGGTGTTTAACGAAAACCCGAACGGCGTTCAGGGTCTCGTATTCAACATGCGCAAACCGCCATTTGATGATATAAGGATAAGGAAAGCGGTAACATACCTTTGGGATAGAGTTAAGTTCAACGAGAAATTATTCTTCCAGCAGTACGAGATGGAATATTCATATTTCCCCGGAACTGTATATGAAAACCCTAATAATCCTAGGATCGGGTTCAGCCTTGATTCAGCCAGGATGCTGCTTGAAGAAGCCGGATGGAAAGATAAAAATTCAGATGGTTATTTAGTAAAAGGCGGCAAAGTATTTGAGCTTGACCTGCCGTTTGATGGCGGTCCGGGTCAGGAAAGATATTTAACAATTTTCCAGGAAGATCTGAAAAAGGCGGGAATAAAACTCAATCTCAAACAGATTGACGGTACAACAAGATTTAAGCTTGGCAATGAAAGAAATTTCACTATACTTGTAACAGCTTGGACAGGATTGAGAACTCCGAATCCCGAAAGTTCTCTTAAATCAAACACGGCTGATGCACCTAACACAACTAACTGGCCGGGCATAAAAGATGCAAGAATAGATGAGCTTTGCGATCTGTACAACAAAACATACGATAAAAAAGAAAGAATTAAGATAGTAAGAGAAATTGACGGAATTGCAAGCGGTTATTTTGGCTACGGTTTCGGCTGGTACGGACCGTATCAGAGAATAGGATTCCACAACAAATTCTCGTATCCTGAGTGGATCCTTCCCAGAACAAGCGATTACCTCTTTACATGTATATTGTGGTATTATGATCCAGAAAAGGCTGCAGAATATGACGCGGTAAAATCTGATCCGAAAAAGAAAATTGAAGTTAAAGAAGTTGACCAGAAGTACTGGATAAAAGTTAAAGAAAAAGAAGAAGCTACAGGTAAGTAAAAGAGATAAACCAAAATATAGCTGCCTTCATCTAATGTATGAAGGCAGCTATTCTATCGCTTTACCCACAGAAACATCAAAAAACAACATAACCCGGTAACATGATTTTCAGAATTTCAGCAATGAAATTCTGTTCATGAAAACGGGAAATAATTTTAAACATATGACATCATATTTTATACGCAGGTTCCTTTTAATAATTCCAACTTTCCTGGGTATAACCCTGATCACATTTTTTATTCTGCAAATAGTCCCTGGCGGACCGCTTGAAAGAGAACTGCTTAAGCTCAGGATGGGCGGGCAAACTCAGGGCGGCGAGGTTGGCACATCAGGGCAAAACGTAACCGGCGGAATTGAGATACCGGAGTCGGCACTGCAGGAAATGAAAAAGTTTTACGGGTTCGATCTTCCAATACATGAACGTTATTTCAGGTGGCTGGGTAATATGCTAACGCTTGACCTGGGTAATTCATATGTATACGCAGAGCCAGTCTGGGATGTAATAATTTCGCGGTTCCCGGTATCAATTTATTTCGGGTTAATAGGTTTTATTCTTACGTACCTGATATGTATCCCGCTTGGGGTTTTCAAGGCCGTTAAGAACGGCAGCAAGTTTGACCTGGTTTCATCTATTCTTGTATTCATGGGATATTCAATTCCCGGGTGGGCATTTGGTACTATTATGCTTGTGATATTCGGCGGCGGAAGTTTATGGGATGTATTTCCGCTCGGCGGGTTCCGTTCAGAAGATTTTGAAAATTTGACTTTTTGGAGCCAGATAACTGACCAGTTCTATCATACGGTACTGCCGGTTGCATCGTATCTTGTAGGCAGTTTTGCTACACTTACAATACTTACAAAGAATTCTGTAATTGAAAATTTGAGCCAGGATTACATAAGGACGGCTTTTGCAAAAGGTCTCTCCGAAAAACGCGTTATTTTCAAGCATGCGCTGCGTAATTCTTTAATTCCGCTTGCTACCGGATTAGGTCACTTTTTATCGCTCATACTTGCAGGTAGCTTCCTGATAGAAACAGTTTTCAACATTAACGGTATGGGACTTCTCGGTTTCAGATCAATTGAGCAGCGCGACTACCCGGTTACAATGGGTATACTTGTTCTTTCGTCATTCCTGTTGCTTATCGGTAACATAATTTCGGATATGCTTTACGCAATTTTTGATCCGAGGATCAGGTTTAAATAAAGAAGAAATTTTTGAGAATAGTTTTGAGTTCTAAATAAAATTAAAGAGTATAACTTCTTAAATATGAAGAAGGAAAAAAACAAAGATAAAGTATCGATCT
>CAZQYL010000318.1:0-3194 GCA_964597425.1 uncultured Ignavibacteriales bacterium
ATAATGCAGTCATTTGGTGAAACTGCTGAGTTTAATTCCGCAGGTCTTAGCAGCGGTATATACTTTTATACTATTACTGTAACTGACCCCGAATTGGGCAGCAGCGCTGTTTACACTGACACTAAAAAAATGACACTCATTAAATAATTTTGCTTCACTGATCACGTTTTTGCAATGATCCCCTCTGTTTTTAGAGAGGGGATTTTTAATTTTATATCTCATCTTTTTTTGGTAAATTTGTGTAAATTTATTAAAAATACAGATTAAACAGAGCGCATTTAATGAGAGATACAATTAAAATAGCTTCAGGGCAGGGATTTTGGGGTGACCTTATCGATGCTCCCGTTCACCAGGCTTCAAAAGGTGATATTGATTACTTAATGATGGATTACCTTGCCGAGGTAACGATGTCTATACTGCAAAAACAGAAATTGAAAAATCCGGCTTTCGGTTATGCGCGTGATATTCCGCCCCTTATGGAAAGATTACTTCCATTGTTAAAAGAAAAGAAATTCAAAGTCATTACTAATGGCGGCGGTGTAAATCCTCTGGCATGCCGTGATGCGATTTTTGAAGTAGCTAAAAAAATAGGTATCAGCGGCATTAAAATCGGCGTTGTGATGGGTGATAATATCCTTGATAACATCGACGCTCTGCTTAAAGAAGGCGTACTGCTTAAGAATATGGAAACCGGCGAGAGCGCTGAAACCATCAAAGATAAAATTCTGAGCGCTAATGTTTACTTTGGCGCATTGCCTGTTGTCGAAGCTCTCCGTCAGGGTGCTGATATTGTCATTACAGGCAGGGTAACAGATACAGGTTTAACTCTTGCCCCGATGATATACGAATTCGGCTGGGATATGAATGATTTTGATAAGATGTCGGCGGGTACAATTGCAGGTCATATTATAGAGTGCGGCGGACAGGCTTCAGGCGGTAATTTCCTGGGTGACTGGGAATCGGTGCCTGATCTTGCGAGAATAGGTTTCCCGATCGTTGAAGCCCATAAGGACGGCACATTCTTCATCACAAAACACGATGGTACAGGCGGACTTGTTTCCACCGAAACCGTAAGCGAACAGCTTTTGTATGAGATCGGCGATCCAACCGATTACATTACTCCCGATTGTGTAGCTGATTTTACTTCAATTCATCTTGAGCAGGATGGCAAGGATAGAGTTAAGGTATTTGGCATCACCGGAAAACCTGCAACGGAGTTTTACAAAGTATCAATGTCTTACGATGACGGCTTTAGCGCATTTTCTACCCTAACTTACTCCGCACCTGATGCTTTGAAGAAAGCCGAAGCAGGTGATAAAATTCTGCGCACCAGGCTCGACGACCTTGGGCTGAAGTTTGAAGAAATTCGCACCGAATTCCTGGGATATAACAGCTGCCACGGACCGCTTGTTAAAAGACATGAAGATTTAAGCGAAGTTGTTTTAAGGATTGGCGTGCGAGCAAAAGATAAAGCCACCATTGAAAGGTTCAGCAAAGAAATTGCACCGCTTATATTGACGGGTCCACCAAGCGTTACCGGATTTGCAGGCGGAAGGCCCAAAGCAAGCGATGTTGTTGCATACTGGCCGGCGCTGATCCCAAAAACAAAAGTTACCCCGCAGGTTGTTGTAGAAGGTATCTGAGTTATAAGCGTTCTAAAAGAAATTAATAAATGTCAGAAGATACTAATCCCGGCACAGAAACAAAGATAAATAAGGGCAGGGATACACTGTGGATCATAGGTGCATTTGGGCTGATGATAATTGCCATTTTCACAATATGGCAGTTCCTGCTCAAAGGAAAATCCGAAGAAGAACGGTCATTACTGAAAGATACTGTTATCCAGGTTAAAACAGATACTGTAAGACTGAAAGACAGCGTTAAGTTAAAACAGGAAGTAAGCAATCATACAAATACTTCTATCAATGAAAGAAGTGAGAATAAACCGGATTCATCAAAGATCAAAAGTAAAATTGAAAACCTTACAGATGATGACAAAGCCCGGATAAAAGACAAATTTGAAGACCTGCCGAAAAAGAAACAGGATAAAATAAAGAAGAAACTTAAAACATCCCTTAGCAAATGATGAATATTAACGCTGAAATATGGAAACTGGTCAAAGAACTTAATACGCAAAATGTGAAGTTTGTAATTTGCGGAAGCTTTGCATGTATTTTACAGGGAGTGAAAAAAGAAACAAATGATCTGGATATCTATTTGCATCCTGAACAGGAAAACACAGATAAGCTGCTGAAGGCAATTAAGATACTTGAGCTTCAGCCGGCAGTACCATATCCAGTGGAAGAGCTCCCTAGGCTGATACTTAATTCAGAATGGCAAATTGAATACGGAGCAATGATGTACAGGTTTTCAATGCCGGGTACACACACCAGGCTGCACATATTGCTTACATACCCTCTCCCTTTTTATGATATCTATTTACGTGCCAATATCATGCACGTTAACGGTTTAAATATTGCAGTTTCATCAAAAGAAGATCTGATATATGCAAAATCGATGATTATTCCTCCCCGTGATTCAGATCTGGCTGATAGATCTGCTTTGGAGAGTATGACTGAGGGCAAACAGAACCTGTTTGCTTAAAAATTCAGGAGTGCCGAGTATACCGCTTTTTAGTTTTTCAAAATTCAATAAACAAAGATCAAAAGATAAAAGAAAATGAGTAAAACTATTGTTATCGGAGCATCCGGACAAATTGGCTCTGACTTAACCCTTGAGCTTAGAAACCGTTTCGGAAATGATAATGTAATTGCAAGTGATATAAAAAATGCGGCTGATGATGTAATGTCATCCGGACCGTTTGAAACACTTGATGTAATGGATGAAAGCGGCGTAGCCGCCGTGTTTAAAAAACACGATATTTCAAAAGTGTACCTTCTTGCGGCAATGCTATCGGGCAGCGCCGAGAAGAACCCCAAAAAGGCATGGGATCTTAACATGAAAAGCCTGCTTAGCATACTTGATATGGCTAAAGATGGCTTGATAAAAAAAGTATTCTGGCCAAGCTCAATTGCTGTGTTCGGGCCAACTACTCCAAAAGAAAATACGCCGCAGCTGACAATTATGGAGCCATCAACAGTATACGGAATAAGCAAGCTTGCCGGCGAAAGATGGTGTGAGTATTACTTCAAAAAATACGGAGTGGATGTACGCGGTGTGCGTTACCCGGGACT
>CAZQYL010000319.1:0-3189 GCA_964597425.1 uncultured Ignavibacteriales bacterium
ATACTAGGTTACAGGCTGGAAGAGTTCAACGACCCCGGTATCAGTATCATAGAAGACCTGATGCATCCTGAAGACGCACAAAGAATGTTTGAGTATATACAGTCCCAGGTAATGCACCTTAAAGATGGTGAAGCAGCGGAGTTTGAATACAGAATGAAACATAAGCTTGGGCATTATTGCTGGTTTAAGAGCCACGATTGTATTTTTAAGAGGGATGAAATCGGTGTGCCGCTGGAAATTCTTGGCAGTGCAATTGATATAACAGATCTGAAACAAACACAGCACGAGGTTAAGAAAAAGTCAGACTATCTTAACGCTGTAATTGAAGCATCACCAATGAGTATTTTTGATATTACCCCCGAAGGCAAAATTCTGAGCATCTGGAATAAGGCATGTGAGGATATGTTCGGATGGAATGCGGATGAAGTTATGGGAAAAACGCTTCCTATCGTTCCGGAAGAAAAATTGAATGAAATGGAAGAGAACCTTAGATTGATAATTGATAACAAATTTATCAACGGGAGAGAATTAATCAGAAGAAAGAAGGACGGGACACCGATCACTCTTAAGCTTTACTCGTGCCCCGTTACTGAAAGCGACGGCAGGGTAGGCTCCATAATTGCTTTTACCGAAGATATTACCTTAGAGAAGAAATATGAAAAAGCTGACCGGCAAAATGCCAATTACCTTAAACTGCTTTATGAAACCGGGCTGATGGCAAGTAATGTAACAGATATCAATGATCTCTTTAGGAAAAGTTATGAGGCTTTATCTGAAATTACTGAAGTGGATGGGTTAGTACTTTCTTCAATTACGGCTGACAGGAAATTTTTTAAATGTGACGCTATAACAATAAGAGGAAGTATCATAGACCCCTCTAAGCTTCCGCTGTTGAAGCTTGACCCGGATGGGTCAGGACCGCAATCAATAGCTGCCAGAACGGGCAACTCATTTATTATTGAAAATGAGGAATACAGAAAAAGGGATAAAGTGAGATCTGTCTTCATTGATATGGAAGGAAACATTATCAATAAAGATGATGAAGAAGATCAGGCACCGCAATCATCCATAATTATTCCGCTTAAACACAAGGAAGTAGTTATTGGCGTACTGCAGGTACAAAGCTATAAAAGCGGTTTTTATTCCAAAGACGATTTGATGCGGCTTGAACCGTTCGCTTTTATACTTGCTTCGGCAATTAACAGGATTAAACTTCACGGTAAGCTGCAGAACGAGCTTGCCGAAAAGGCTGCAGCTTTTGAGCAGATAAGAAAATTCACAAAAGGGATAGAAAATAGCCCAAACGGCATAATAATTACAAATGCGTTATACGAAATTGAATACGTTAATCCGTATTTTACTGAAATGACCGGGTATGAACCCGATGAGATAATCGGTAAGAACCCAAGCATACTGCAATCAGGTGAAACTGAAATGGAAGTATACCAAAACCTCTGGAGCACGCTTGATAAGGGCGAAATATGGCATGGCGAATTCCTTAACATGAAGAAGAACGGGGAACTTTACTGGGAGTCGGCATCTATAGGACCTATAAATGACGACAGCGGAAAAGTAACACACTACATTGCTATTAAGCAGGATATAACAGAAAAGAAAAAGAAGGATAAAGCGCTTAAAGATTCGCTGGAAGAGAAAGAAGTGATGCTGAAGGAAATTCATCACAGGGTTAAAAATAATCTCCAGGTAATTTCAAGCCTGCTTAACATGCAGGTTGAGCAATACGAGCACCCCGAAGCAATTGACGCAATAAATTCCAGCCGGAACCGTGTGAAGGCAATGGCGCTGGTGCATGAAAATCTTTACCAGAGCAGCAGTATCGGGAAAACCGCATTAAGAGAATACCTTATAATGCTTGCAAAGAATATTTATTCATCTTACGGCGTATCATTTGAGAGAGTTAAGTTTCTATGCGAAACCAACGGCATTGAATTCGGGCTGGATACTATTATACCGCTTGGTTTAATACTGAATGAAGGCATATCAAACTCGCTTAAACATGCGTTCCCCGGCGATGCCTTTGGGGAAATATCAGTATTGCTTGAAAACACAAATGAAAAAGGTATTGATATAAGCCGCGATCAACTAAGGAATAACACTTACAGACTGAAGATAAAAGATAACGGCAAGGGACTTCCCGAAAACTTTGATCCCGCTAAAACCAATTCACTTGGAATGACGCTGCTTACAAGCCTTGCAGCACAGCTTGATGGCGAAGCTGTTATAAACAATAAAGTAGGTACTGAGATCATTATTACCTTCAGAGAATTAAGGTACAAAAACAGAGTATAAAGAAAACCACCTTGCCTGAAGCAATATTACTGTTGTGGATGATTTTATGAAGCTGCAGGGTGGATTTCTGTGACCTTTGTTTTGATCTTTTCTAACACATTATGAAGGTCTTCGTAAATTTCAGGATTTGTAAAACGTAAGAGTTGTATTCCCAGTTGTCCTATATCTGCCTCTCTTCGTGAATCGTATTCTCTTTCTTCATCAGTTGAGTGGGTTACTCCATCAACTTCAACTGCCAAATTTAATTCAGTACAGTAGAAATCAACGACATAAGCTTCAATTCCATATTGTATGCGGAATTTAAAGCCGAGCAACTTTTTGTTTTTTAATTCTCGCCACAGGATAGCTTCAGCTTTTGTCAAGTTATTCCGAAGCATTTTCCTTTTTTCGTTATCCTGCTCTCTGTTGAAAATTTTGCCCGTGTTATTCTCTCCTTTTAAATCCTTTCTTTAAGACCTCCATGCGTCGGAGCCGGTCCTTCGGCCTAAATCCCCTCCTTCGTAAGGAGGGGACTTAAAAGCGAAAATCCTTCTCTTGTTGTCTCCCCCTTACCAAGGGGGAGTACGGCGGAGCCGGCCGAAGGTCTGCCTCCGGCATGAGAGGGGGTCTGAACTTGTTTTAATAACGCATTTATTGTTTATCTTTAATTTTCATCAGGTAGTTTTCACCTGAGCCGTTATAATCAGGGTAATACATAAGCATACCTTTGGATGGCATAACATTATAGGTTCCGGGAATCCTGGCGCGCAGCAGGTACGAAAATTCATACTCCTGCTGAAACATAGATGAAGCAAAGAACACTATCCTGTTATCTCTTATATCCATATCAGAGTACCACCAGTTCCAAAGACCCTTTGACCTGCCCAGGTAGCTGTTCTC
>CAZQYL010000320.1:0-3181 GCA_964597425.1 uncultured Ignavibacteriales bacterium
GATGATATAAAAGCAATTGATGATAAGCTTGCCGAAGCTGAAAAGAACATAGATACCATCCTGCGCGATATTCCGAACATTGCTGAGGATTCTGTCCCGCCCGGTAAAACCAGCGATGATAACGTGCAGTTCAAAATTCACGGGGAAAAAGCTTCGGGAGATTTTAAGTATCTCGATCATGTTGAGCTTGGCAAGAAACTCGATATCCTCGATTTCGGGATAGGAGCAAAGATTTCAGGCAGCGGATTTCCGTTCTACAAAGGTAAAGGCGCAATTCTGGAGCGCGCTTTGATAAACTTCATGCTTGATACTCACAAAGGTAACGGTTACACAGAAGTCGGCATGCCCTTTTTGGTTAATCGTGAATCAATGGAAGCTGCAGAAAAAGTACCCAAGTTTGAAGAAGATATGTACCGCACCGAGCCTGATGACCTCTTCGCAATACCAACCGCTGAAGTTCCGATTGTGAATATTCACAGGGATGAAGTTATGGATGCAAAGACTTTCCCAGTAAAATACTGCGGTTACACCGCCTGCTTCCGCAGGGAAGCCGGAAGTTACGGTAAGGATACCAAGGGTTTCCTCAGGGTTCACCAGTTTAACAAAGTTGAGCTCATTAATTTCTGTCTGCCTGAAGAATCCTATGCGCAGATGGAAGAAATGCTGTCTCACGCCTGCGGCATTCTTGAAGCATTGAACATTCATTACCGCGTAGTAAACGTATGTACAGGTGATATGGGTTTTGCGGCAAGCAAGCAGTATGATATAGAAGTATGGTCACCCGCTGAAAACAAGTGGCTTGAAGCATCAAGTGTAAGCAACTGCACCGATTTCCAGTCCAGACGCGCCATGATACGTTTTAAGCGCGATAAAAAAACAGAGTATGTTCATATACTAAACGGTTCAGGTCTTGCTACTTCAAGGCTGTATGTATCGCTCATTGAATCAAACCAGACACCTGAAGGTAAAATTATTATTCCAAAGGTATTGCAGCAATATACGGGATTTGATACTATAGGGTAACAATTACAGAAGCATTCATCCGGCCGGTTCATTTATGAACCGGCTTTTTTTATTTCCGAATATTGAAATATTTATAGTAAATCTAACTACTTGTTTCTATTATTTTTTTGTAGGGTTTTGTAGTAATATGTGTTCTTTATCTTATGTTTCAATTCTGTTAGTAAGTTAATAATTTGAATCACTATAAATCAAAGCAATAAGCATGAAAAAGCTCTTCATATTGTCAATATTCATATTCGTTTTTATGAAGTTATCACCTGTTTTTACACAAATCATCTATACCGATCCTCTCGACAAAGCTAAATATGTAAATGTACACAACAGCATTATCCTGGGTTTTAGCCATTCTGTTGATACCCGCATCACTGAAGATAAAACTTCATTCACAATCACAGGAAGCAAAAGCGGTTCCCACACCGGAAAGATCATTCTGGTGGAAAACAACCGGAAGATCATTTTTGACCCCGATATGCCATTTGAATATGATGAAAAGATTACAGTAATATTCAATTCCGGAAACTATATCAAGCAAAATAAGAACCAACTTCTTGAGCTTACTTTTGAAACTGTAAACATTCAGACTACGAATCACGTTTTCAAAAAGACTAAGGATTTTTACAGCTATGACCTTTTTATCGGAAACGAGAATTCAGATTTCCCCGGCGAAATTCCGGAGTTATCTGTTACAATCAATAACTCACCTTCAGCGGGTAAAATATTTATGTCCAATTTCCCGTTCACGAATATTCCAAATGTACCGCACCTGATCATTGCAGATAATACAGGTGAAATTTACACCGGAGTTAAGCTCCCGACCAACGCACTTGATTTCAAGAGAGAAACTAACGGTAACCTGGTTTACTTTAATTCTATGTTCAGTAAATATTATGAGCTAAACAATGAGTACAAGCTGATTGACAGCTTCTACTGCGGAAATGGATATATTACTGACGGACATGAAATAAAAATACTCAACAACGAGCATGCTTTATTGATGAGTTATGATACTCAGACAGTAAATATGTCTCAATTGGTTCAGGGTGGAAATCCGAACTGTCTGGTTATCGGTCTTATTATTCAGGAAATTGATCAAAATAAGAATGTTGTATTCCAGTGGAGAAGCTGGGACCACATTCCAATAACAGATGCGCAGCATCAGGATATGACCGCGGAATATCTGGATTATATCCATGGAAATGCAATAGATCAGGATAGCGATGGAAACATACTTATTTCTTCAAGGCATCTTGATGAAATAACAAAAATAAACAGAGAAACCGGGAATATTATGTGGAGACTCGGGGGTCCTGATAACCAGTTTACTTTCTTAAATGATCCCGATAATGGATTTACTTTCCAGCATGGTATCCGCAGACTGCCTAACGGGAATTTAATTCTGTTTGATAACGGGAATTTTCATACACCACCGCACTCACGTGCTGTTGAATATACTATTGATGAAACAAACATGACCGCAACTCTTGCATGGCAATACCGTAATACTCCCGATAATTTTGGTTTCGCAATGGGTTTTGCACAAAGGCTGGATAACGGCAATACACTAATTTCGTGGGGTTCTTCATTCCCTACTTTGACCGAAGTTACTTCAGCAGGTGAAATTGCTCTTGAAATGTCACTGCCTCAGGGTCTGTTTACTTACAGGGCCTTTAAATTTGCATGGGATGGCAAACCGCTATACATAGATCTCACGGCAGCGAGGATACCTGAATCATTCAGACTTTCACAAAATTATCCAAATCCTTTCAACCCGGTAACAAAAATTGATTTTGATCTTCCGAAAGGCTCCTTTGTGAATCTAAGCGTATTTGATGTTCTCGGCAGACTTGTACAGAATATTTATAACACAGAGCTTCCTGCGGGTCCATACTCTGTTAACTTTAACTCATCTCAATTACCTTCGGGCGTATATTTTTATAGGCTCAAAACTGATTCATTTACAGACACCAAAAAGATGGTAATAGTAAAATAGATCTGAATTATTAGCGATTTTGTTCAATTTTTAACGTTTTTAGGTATTTTTTCGGGGAACAAATTCTTATCTCAGCAGGTTTAACTTCTAAACGGTAAGAATATATATATTTAAAGGGTCATACCGGTGTATTTGCATTGATGTGACCCTTTTTAAATTTATATATTA
>CAZQYL010000321.1:0-3174 GCA_964597425.1 uncultured Ignavibacteriales bacterium
TTCTTAAGCATGCATTCCCGGATGGCTACAATGGAAAAATTGAGTTAAATTTGCGAAGGTCAGATGAAAATGTGGTTCTTGAAGTTATTGATAACGGGGTAGGAGTACCTGACTCGTTCAATATGGATAAAAATGATTCGCTTGGTATGCAGCTGGTTGATACACTTGTAAAGCAGCTTGATGGCGTGATTGAAGTAACCCGAACAGACGGCACAAGATTTTCGATTGAATTCAGGGAATTAAAATATAAAGAAAGGATTTAGAATTTAATGAGGAATAATCTCCTTGCAGGAATCAGTTTTTTTATTTTGTTTGCAACTGCGGTATTTCCGCAGAGCTCCTACCTGCAGCTATCGCTGCATGATGACGGAAATTTCACAGTTACGCTTGATAACACTTCACTTGGCACTGGCAATTATGCTGAATTTGATTTTTTGCCGGCAGGTGAACATTCTCTGAAAGTCACAAGAGTTAACAGCGATCCTGCATTGCAGGGTGATGTGATATATGACGGCAAAATTAAGATACCTTCCGGAAGCGATCTTTATGCTGTGATAGATGAATTCAATACTTTTGTAGTTTATAAAAAGAAAAAATACGGTTTTAACAGGCTGGTTCCATTGGGTGAATCTGTTCAAAAATGCGGAGAGAACGGAAAAGAAGTTAAGGAAAAGGATCCGTCCGGTATTTCAGATGAATGCCGTTACAAAGTTATGAAGAATGATGATTTTAAAGATCTGAAAAGCAGTGTAAATAACAGGAATTTTGAGTCATACAATTCATCAAAAATCAAAACAGCAATAGATAATAATTACTTTACATCAGAACAGGTATTTGAATTGCTGAGGTATTTCACTTTTGAAGATACAAAGCTTGATATTGCAAAATATTCTTACAAAAAAGTTTGCGATACAAAGAATTTTTACAAGGTTTATGATGCTTTTGATTTCGAATCCAGTGTAACTGAATTAAAGAATTACATTTCTGGAAAATAATTGCTAAATTGCATTTATGAATAACGAAAATGAAGTAAATTATCCCTCAACAGGGGCAAGTACAGGATTCGCGCTGGGATTTCTGATATTTTACATAGTTGTTGTATTTTCTGTGTTAGGATTATTTTTCAGGATCCCATTTTAAGCGGCAGCGGACCGGATTTTTTACATTAGGTTTAGTTATTGAATAACTAAACCTTTATTTTTATATTTTGTACAATTTAATTAAAATATATAACGAACGGAACAAAATTAATGAACTGGATCAAAGCAGATTCAATTGAAAAGGTCGATGAAATTAAAGCACTTTCGGGCAGCGAAAAAGTTTTAATACTTAAATTTTCTCCTAAATGCTCCATAAACTATGTTGTCAGATTCCTTCTTGAACGCGAGTGGAACGATGGTGAAATGCAGATGAAAACTTATGTGGTTGATGTCATATCCAACAGGGAGCTTTCTGATAAAATTGAAAAAGAATTCGGAGTGACTCACGAAACGCCACAGGCAATTATTTTGCAGAATTCTAAACCCGTTTTCACAGCTTCGCATGGCAAAGTCATATTTTCCGAATTGAGAAAATACGCAAATTGATAAGATCTAAAAATATTGAAATTCTAATTTCATAAAATTATGTCTACACGAATTGCAGTTCCTAAAATGTACAAGCTATACATAGGCGGGAAGTTCGCCCGCACTGAATCAGAGCGTTATACTTCAATAAAAGATGCTAAGACCGGCAAAAAGATCTGCAACATCAGCCGCGCTTCGCGCAAGGATGTTAAGAATGCTGTTGTAGCCGCACGCAGCGGTTATAACACATGGTCAGCTAAGACAGGCTACGAAAGGGGACAGATCCTCTACCGTTTAGCCGAAATGCTTGAAGGCAGAAAAGATCAGATTGCCCACGAAATAACACTTACAACAACCAATAGCAAAGTACAGGCATCTAAGGAAGTAATGAAGGCTATTGACAGGATTATCTGGTACGCGGGACTTGCAGATAAATACGGTCAGCTTATAGGTACAGTAAACAATGTACAGAACGGTTACTTCAATTTTTCGATTGCTGAACCAACAGGCGTTGTTGGAATATTGCTGCCTGAAGAGCAGCCATTTCTGGCACTGGTTAGCAGATTATGCGCAGTTATCACCAGCGGCAATTCATGCATAATTATAGCTTCTGAAAAGTCACCATTGCCGGCGTTAACATTTTCTGAAATTGCAGCAACAAGTGATATTCCGGGGGGAGTTATAAATATCCTTACCGGCAGCAAAAAAGAATTGATTCCACACTTAGCTTCGCATATGGATGTAAACGCATTTGATTACGCCGAAAGCAATACTGCTTTCAAAAAAGAAGTTATGTCAGCCTGTGCAAATAATGTTAAGAGATTCATTTATTCCGCATTCAAGGATAAAATCGATTACTATAATGACGATAAGAATGAGAACATTATGCAGGTTCAGAACTTTACTGAACTGAAAACTGTTTGGCATACTATGGGGCTGTAACAACGCCGGTTTTTAACAGTTAACAATAAAATGCAGAAATTTATTAAACTTGTTGTCAGTATCATAATTTGCCAGCTTGCAGGGGTAATCGGTTCGGTTTTTACGGTGAAAAATATCACATCATGGTATTTGGATTTGATTAAACCTTCGTTAAATCCTCCCAACTGGGTTTTTGGTCCCGTTTGGATCACTCTTTATTTCTTAATGGGTATCGCACTCTTTCTTGTATGGAATAAGGGTCTATCTTCCCGTTTTAACAAAAATGCTTTCATTCTATTCCTTGTACAATTGGTATTTAATTCACTTTGGAGTATTGTATTCTTCGGTATGCACCAATTGCTGATCTCAGTGTTTGTAATTGTGATATTATGGCTGCTGATATTTGTTAATATTGTTCAATTTGGCAAGATATCAAAGCCTGCGGCTATATTGCTTATTCCATACATATTGTGGGTGAGCTTCGCATCTTACCTCAATATCGCCATTTATATCCTTAACTGATAAAAATCTGCAAAATATACAGTTCTTAATTAAAATCTTTAATTATGAAACTTATTTAGGTATATTGTTGTATATAAGTATAGAAAAAACAAAGAAATCATAGGAGATATCTCAAAATAATGCAAAAACGTAAATATCTGGTACCGATTTTCCTGATGTTAATATC
>CAZQYL010000322.1:0-3146 GCA_964597425.1 uncultured Ignavibacteriales bacterium
AAAGAAATACCTTCGGTTACTGTTGACCAGGATAACAATATCAGCCTGCGCGGAAGCGAAGGCGTAAAGATAATGATAGACGGCAGGCCATCGGGGCTGGAAGGAAGCAACCGCGGCGATATGCTGGCGCAGATCTCAGCAACACAGGTTGAAAGTATAGAGCTGATCACAAATCCCTCTGCAAAATATGAAGCTGAAGGTTCTTCGGGTATCATAAATATAGTAATGAAAAAGAATGAGAACCGCGGACTTGGTTACAACGGTACACTGGGTCTTAACATCGGTACCCGTGATAAATACAGCGGGCAGTTCAGTTTCAGTCTGAAAAACAACAAATACAATTTTTACGGAAACTACGGCTACAATTCAAACCGCATGATATTTAACGGTTCTAATGAAAGATATAATTACCTTAATTCTGACTCATACTTCACAGATGAAACAAGCAATGCGCGCGGACACATGCGCGGGCATAATGCCAAATTCGGTATTGATCTTTTCCTTAACCAGTCAAATACGCTTGGTTTCACTTTTAATATGCGCAGTACAAAACGCAGCAGGTTCGATCTGACCGATGATTTTGTTTACAGCAGCTCTGATGTTCTAACATCTCAGTATTTTAATACTACAACCCATGAAGATGACGGTTTCAATTTTGATCTGGGAGCGAGCTACACACTTAAGTTCAAGAAACCGCAGCAGGTGTTCACTGCGGATCTTTCATTTTCGCGGGATAAAGATGACGAAGTTACAAATACTTTTGATACATATATAACACCGCTTGTACCCGAGCCTGAGAACAGGAATGAATATAACAAAGAAACTGATGATGCTTATATAGCCGATCTGAATTATGTTCACCCATTCAGCAAGGATGCCAAATTAGAAACCGGTTACCGGGGAAGTTATAAAAAAAGGGATAACGATTACAGGCTGGATAATTTTGACTATGTGAACGGAGAGTACGTAACCAACCTGAACTCTTCGAACAGGTTCATTTACAAAGAACAGATAAATGCTGTTTACGGAATATACACAAACCAGCTGGGTGATTTTGGATTTTCAATAGGTACAAGAGTTGAGCAGACAATTGTTAAAGGTGAATTGATGAATAACGGCCAGACTTTTGAGAGAAGCTACATTGACTTTTTCCCGAGTGCAAGTATTTCACAAAAACTCAGCAAATCCAGCGAAGTACAGCTTAGTTACGCCAGAAGGGTTAACAGGCCAAGATCAAGGCAGCTTAACCCGTTCGTAACAATAAGTATGATGGGCGGAACGAATTCGCTTTCCCAGGGTAACCCTGATCTTAATCCTGAATTTACTGACGCACTGGAACTGAGCTACATACACTACCTGCCGTTTGCAACAATTACTCCAACTTTTTTCTACAGGCAGACCAAAGATCAGATATCACGCTCACGCACTTTGATTGATAGTATAACAACTCTTTCAACATTTGTCAATTACAACAAATCAAAATTCTACGGCGGCGAGCTTATTGTAAACGCAACGCCGTTAAAAATGTGGTCGCTTAACGGTACGTTCAGTTATTATAAAACGGAAATTGACGCATCTAATTTAGGTTCAGGTTTATCAAACAGCGGGTACTCATGGACAGCCAGGGCAATGTCAACACTTGTACTCCCCGCAGATATGAGCCTGCAGGTATCGTATTTCTATTCAGGCAAACATTACAACGCTCAGGGTACGTTTGAACCGTTTTCAATGCTTGATGCCGCACTGAAGAAAGACTTCTTCAATAAACGCCTTAGCTTAACATTAAGGGTAAGTGATATACTTGATGCCGCAAAATTCAAAGCAAATATAAGCGGCGAAGGCTACTATGAAACCTTTGAAAGAAAAAGGGACGCAAGAACAGTATTTTTGAATCTGAGTTACAAGTTTGGTCAGCAGGAAAAGAACAAATTTGATAAAGGCAAAAAACGGAACAACGACGATAACAATAATAACGGCGATGATGGTATGGATTTTTAGAATTCAGAGATCTGCAATAAGTAAATTTACAAACAAAGCCGGATAAAATTATCCGGCTTTACTTTTTTTCTCAGGGATAGTTATCATATTTCTTTATGATTTTTCTTCCATTGTTAAAATAGTATTTCATCAAGTTAGATAATTGTTTATTTTTAGATGACATATTTTACAACTATCAGGGGAAGTAAAAATGACACTACTGGATCTTTTATACAACAAGCCAGACCAGGTCCTTCTTGATGCAACAAACTCCCTTCTCAGAGCCCATCTGCCGCACTATGAAAAATTCAAAGAATCTGATATCAACGAAAGATACAAAAAGCTGTTGATATCCATTACAAAATGTGTGGAAAAGAATTCATGTAATGAGCTTGCATCATATATGGATAAACTTTCAGATGAAAGATTTTCTATGGGGTTTGAGCCTACTGAAGTACAGGTAGCAATAAACATTTTTGAAGAAGCTTTATGGAAGAACATCAGTGACCTGGTTGACGGCGATAAACAGATCTCTGCGATGAAACTTATTACAGGCATTATCAGCAGGGCAAAACAGGAAATGCTTGGCGAGTATGCCATACTTGAAAGAAGCTGAATGCTGAAAGATTCCTGAAAAGTAACCGGAACTTCTTTATAAAGCTGCTGTTTTTTAACAGCAGCTTTCTTTTTGAGGACATACAAGTCACCCGAACTTATGACTTTTCTCGCAGTGCTTTTTTGTGAAGAATTTAGTCTCTATCACAAAATATTTTTTGTAATTATTTTGCAGTGGAATTATACACTAAATTTGATAAGAGGGGTTACACTATGACACTTCTGGAATTTATCTACAACAAGCCTGAACTGATCCTTCAAGAAGCAACAAATTCACTGATGAGAGTACAGCTTCCTCATTACAGTAAGTTCCGCCTTGATGAGATCAAAAAGAAATATTCAAACCTGCTGCTTGCGCTTACCAAATGCATCGAAACTAAAAGTTGTCACGACATGATAGGCTACATGGACCTGATATCCGATGAAAGATTTGCATCAGGATTTGAAGTTGAAGAGATTCAAATCGCTTTAAACATATTCGAAGAAGCATTGTGGAAGAACATAAAAAAATATGTTGATCCTGAAGTTCATTATGCTTCAAAAAAAATGGTTAC
>CAZQYL010000323.1:0-1061 GCA_964597425.1 uncultured Ignavibacteriales bacterium
ATGCCAACCATCACGGATAGCTCCATAGCGCCTGATGGCTGCGAAGGATTTTACGTGCTTTCGCCTGTTCCGCACCAGGCATCCGGGATCGACTGGAGGACTGAAGCAAAACCGTACAGGGATAAAATTATGCGGTTCCTTCAGGAGTCATACCTGCCGGACCTGGAGGAGAACATAATTGCCGAGCATTATATTGACCCCATACATTTTGAAGGTAAGCTAAACAGCTACCTTGGCTCAGCGTTTTCGGTGGAACCTATCTTCACACAATCAGCATGGTTCCGGCCGCATAACCGCTCAGAAGATTTTGAGAATCTGTATTTTGTTGGCGCAGGCACTCACCCCGGCGCAGGCTTGCCCGGCGTGCTTTCATCAGCAAAAATTGTTGAAAAGCTGATTAATTGAAAAAATTATAACCTCACCCCCTTCCCCCTCTCCTGGAAGGAGAGGGGTGATGATGCTGAAATTCCGGCACAACTCTCCCCTCTCCCTTTGGGAGAGGGGTTGGGGGTGAGGGGTAAGGACATCTAAAATAACTAATCACGAATGAAGGAAATACTACACACTGTTGATTCCATAACTCCGATGCACTGCACTTTTGATGAGTGCAGAGATTACACGCGCAACTTTGCGAAAAGTTTTTACTTTTCTTCATTTTTGCTGCCAAAGGAAAAGCGCGCGGCAGCTTATGCTGTTTATACTTTCTGCCGCTACGCTGATAATATTGTTGATGGAAGCGTTATGACATCAGCCGAAAATATCCGTGAAAAGTTTAACGAGCTTAATTCATTTCTTGATGAAGTGTATCACGTTCTGGATGAAAACATAAATTCCCCTGATATCAAACAGGTTATTCCGGGTCATATCAACCGCTCCGCATTTGCACAGACAGTGATCAAATACAAAATTCCCCGCAAGTACTTCCATGATCTCATTGAAGGGGTTTGCATGGATACAGAACATAAGCGATACAATACTTTCGCAGAATTGGAAAATTACTGCTACAAAGTAGCCTCTGTAGTTGGACTCATTATGACGGAAATTTTCGGGTACACGCATAA
>CAZQYL010000323.1:1161-3143 GCA_964597425.1 uncultured Ignavibacteriales bacterium
TACTTAACCAACGATGGCTCCAGGACAACTGTTGTGCTGATGTATAAAATATATTCGCGCATACTAAACGAAATTGAAGCATACGGCTATGATGTTTATTCCGACAGGAGATTTGTAAGCACAGCCGAAAAACTGAAACTGACGGGTCTGTATCTTATCAACCGAAGCGAACGCAGAAAATATTCGCGGCTGCCTGATTCAAAACATCATGAGCGCCTTCGTTCACTATACCCCAATATGAATTTTGATATGTAACATTTGGAAAAGTTCCGGAATAAGTATAGGGTTAATAGTACTAGATTAGAAGGGTATGATTATGGAAAAGGTGGAGCATATTTTATCACGATCTGTGTAAAAGATAATTTACATTGTTTTGGTAAAGTTATAGAAAAGGATAATTTCTGTTCTGTAGAATTAACTGAACTTGGATCAATTGCTGAAGAAAATTTCATAAAGATAGCACAACTTCATCCTTATGCGTTAACAGACCAATTCATAGTTATGCCAAATCATATTCATGGAATAATTGCGATTCTGGACGAACAGAATGCCACAGAACCAAATAATGTTTCCCCATTATCTGCATACAAAAATACGTTTGGACCTCAAAGAAAAAACATTCCATCAATTATTAGAGGATATAAATCTTCCGTTAAATCCTATGCACTTAAGAACAATATATTATTTGAATGGCAATCGGGTTATTATGACAGGGTGATTCGTGATCATACTGAATTAGAAAAAATTCAGCAGTATATTTCTGAAAATCCGCTTAAATGGACATTTAAAAAGGATAATACTCAAGATCTCTTTATTTAATCTGTAGAGACGCATTACATGCGTCTCGCAAATAAACAAGACGCGAGTATCGCGTCTCTACAAAAAGACAATATATTAGTGAAATCCATCTCCGTCATCGGCTCCGGACTCGGCGGTCTATCCGCAGCCATCAGGCTTGCACACGCCGGATATGATGTAAACGTTTACGAAAAAAATCCAACGCCCGGCGGTAAAGCCCGCTCAATAACGCAAAATGGCTTCAGGTTCGATACAGGTCCCTCGCTTATCACAATGCCCTTTGTTATTAATGAGCTTTTCGAATCAGTTGGCGAAAATCCTGCCGAGTGGCTTACACTGAATAAGCTTACCAATCTCTGCAGATACTTTTACCCCGATGGTACTATACTGAACGCATATTCGGATAAAGAAAAATTTGCCAATGAAATTGAAACAAACACAACCGAAAGAAGGGAAGCGCTATTCAGATATCTTGAATACTGCAAAACCATTTATGAGCTGACCGCTGATATTTTTTTATTTAAAGATCTTTACAGCCCGAAAACTTATACAAACCTGAGGGCGCTTAAAACCCTTTTTAAGCTGCCTAAAATTGATTCATTCCGTACTATGAATGAAGCTAACCGTTCATTCTTCAAGGATGAGAAGATCATTCAGCTTTTTAACCGCTACGCCACATATAACGGCAGTGATCCCTACAAATGCCCCGCAACATTAAACATCATCTCTCATGTTGAATATACCATTGGCGGATATTACGCTTCCGGCGGAATGTATTCCCTGACCGATGCACTGTACCGGCTTGCCTTAAAAAAAGAAGTGAAGTTCAATTTCAGCTCACCCGTTGAAAAAATTATTACCCATGGAAAAATTGTTAAGGGAATACTCGCAGGCGGCAAAGAGATCTTTGCCGATAAGGTGATTTCCAATGCTGATGTGTATTCGACATATGGCAAATTGTTAAATGATACCAAAAGCTCCGCAGCAAAAAAGTATAACAAACTCGAGCCTTCTTCATCAGCGCTTGTGTTCTACTGGGGAGTAAATGTAGTTTCACAAAAACTGGATACACATAATATTTTGTTTTCCGCTGATTACAAAAAGGAATTCGAAGAACTCTTTGATAAAAAAACATATCCAACTGATCCCACGATCTATATTTACATCTCTTCAAAATTTTCACC
>CAZQYL010000324.1:0-3141 GCA_964597425.1 uncultured Ignavibacteriales bacterium
AATGACCTTGAGTTCATACCGGCAGAGCGGCAAATTGCTGAAAATGCCTCAGTGCTGAAATTACCCATAGAAGGAATTACAATTTCTATTTCGGGTGAAGTGAGCTCATGCTCCTTGTTATCATTATCAATTATCAGGGTCTTTTTATTTCTAGAAACTATCGCCAGAGGCCGGATTCCTTCAGGTTTTTCAGCGATCATACCCTGCTTATTCAGCTCAATGTAATTCCGGATAATATCCAGGGCTGCATCTATTCTTGTATCAACACCAACATCCGCCGAGTGGCTGTCAAGCTCCAGTGTTAATGAAGGCTTAGAGCCCATTATATTCCTGAAATAGGAAAGCAAAAATGAGTCCGGTCCGCATGAGAAATTTGTAATATATACCCCAAAAAGCTGCTTGTGCTCTTTTGTGAATCTTGCTGAGCGCAGTATCTGCTGTCCGCTGTACCAGTACATATTATCATATGAATGATAATTTTCGCTTGGTAAAAAATCATGAGGTATGACCAAAATATTCTTTGATGCAAATTTATGAGGGATATTCAGATTAGCTTCAGCTGCAAACGCGTTGTATGGTCTGCCAAAAAGCACTACGCCGAATTTACTTTTATCGCTTTCAAGCTCCTCCAGTGCTTTTTTCCCAAGCAGCTTAAAATTATTCTGCATCTCAGTAAATTCTGCCCAGGCTTCATCAAATGCATATTCACCCTGAGGAGCTTTTTTACCCAGCTGAACGGCTATTTCACGGAACGATCTCTTTACATTTTCTTTCTTATCCTTAAAATTCAATATTGGTGAAATCACTGGAGGAATCTTTTCATCACTGTAAGCAGATCTGAGATAATAACTCTCTCCCTGAACAAATACACAAAGGCGTTTATACTTGTGTCCGTCATTATAATCCATTTCAGTTATATGGGGAGAAAAGATATAATCAGGCTTTTTCCTGACCAGGTTATGGAACATTCCGTAAGCTATTTCTACAGGGTAGCAGAACGATGAGGACATCTTATCCATGCCTTCATGATCGACTTTTTCAGAAAGTACAACGTCTAATCCAAGTAAGTTAAAGAATTTCTTATAAAACGGAAATAATGTATTAACCTGGAAGCTTCTGATAATACCTATCGTTTGCCGGTTGCCAATGTAAGGAGTATTACTAAGCCGTGCTTCATTAATCTCAACCGGCTCTATTTTAGGCTCTGGAACATTAAACACCAGATCCTGCCTCAACTTAACATAATTATTTTTTGCGGGCTCCGAGCTTTCATTTGAACGTTCATTGTAATACTTGCTGCAGGCACCCCCGAACGGGTATTTTTTATCGCCAACTTTAATAACTGCGATCTTACACTTCCTGTCACAATGGTCACTGCCGCCTGCACAAATGAAATCCTTTACGTGCTCAAACTTTCTGTTGATCAGTTCTCTCAGTTCAAAATTGCCTTTTCCAAGGAATCCAAGGTTCATTCTGTTTTTAACTTCCAGCGCAACGCCAAATGCACCCATCAGCCCCGGTTCAGGAGGCACTATTATCTCTTTGTTAACAAGATTGCTCATTGCATAAGGCACGGCACGGTTATAACAAACACCACCCTGCATAAATATCTTCCTGCCTGAAGGACGGTTACCCTTTACCCTGTTCACATAGTTCATGCAAATAGAATAAACCAGTCCCGCTACGATATCCTCCCTGGCTGCGCCTTCGTGACTTGCTGTTTTAATATCGCTGGAAATGAATGCGGCACATTGGTCGTTAAAATTCAATGGGCTGTTTGCCTTAAGAGCAATATCAGCGATATCAGTATAATTAATATTGAGTGTTTCTTTTGCGGACTCTTCAAGAAAAGACCCGGTACCTGCAGAACAAGCTTCATTCATAGCATAATCACTTGCAATGCCGTTTGTAAGGTGTGTGTACTTGGCATCCTGCCCGCCGATCTCAAAAATTGTGTCTACATCTTCATCAAAATGAGCCGCGGCTACAGCATGTGCTATTATTTCATTTACAACCCCGCCTGTCATAGCATGAAGTGCAGCTATATGCCTGCCTGAACCGGTAGTTCCCAAACCTGTGATAACAACAGGTACTTTCAATTGCTCGCTAAGCGCTTTATAACAATTAACCGAAGCCTGAACGGGGTTTCCATTGGTTCTTAAATAAATACTAGCTATAAGCGCATTATCAAGTACTCTGATAATAACTGCTTTTGTAGTTGTGGAGCCTACATCAAGTCCCAAAATACATTCATCACCCGGCATTGGGTCCGCTTTGTTGAGAGATTTGAATATAACCTTCCCTTCAGCGTTTTTTAACGGAGCGAGTAAAGCAAAGGTTTGTTCATTATCCCAAAAAACATTTTCTGAGTTGAAATTGTTGTTAATTTTTAATCCTCTTATTGCCGCCCCAAGGGCTTCGAAATAAGAGCTTTCCGGGATAACCAATGTGCCCGGAAATTTTTCTTTTATGAATCTTGTGACAGTTTTATTTTGAGAAACACCGCCAATAAGAAGGATTTTATCTGCCCTTTGCTTTGCAAGAAGTTCAACGGTCTTATCTGCGATCATTTTACATAGTCCGGATACTACCAACCCTTTATCGATACCTTTATTCAATGCATGAGTGCAGTCACTCTTACAGAACACGCTGCATCTGCCTGAGACAACGTAGTAATTCTCTTCATCTGCAAGTCTGAGCGCTTCTTCAAGATTCAGGTTCATCCTGCGGATCTGCTGCAGAAAAAACTCTCCGGTACCTGATGCGCATTTATTGCCCGAGAGAACGTTATCAATACCGCCGGAATTGTTCATGCAGTAAACAATAAAATTCTCTCCGCCAAGTGAGGCTATGGCGCTATACTTACCGTTTAATTTTAAATATGAAAGGGCTTCTTCAATTGCTTCCGGCTCTGAAATCGAGGCTGCATTTATTAGATTCCTGAATTTACGTCCTGTAACTATTACAGATTTTCCTTTAAGATCTTCATCTGCAAAGTAATCTTCCAGGATCTTTCTTGGATTTCCCTCATGGGAAATTGTTCTTACATCTGTAATTCGGATGGATTCAGCGCTTTGCTGTGCGTGTACTATTGAAATACTGCTCGCTCCGATACAGATTCCTACCGAAGCTTTTATCATT
>CAZQYL010000325.1:0-3140 GCA_964597425.1 uncultured Ignavibacteriales bacterium
CTTTTGGGACCGCTTAAGAAGAACATATACACAAAAACCAAAACTGCTACTACCGCTATTGCTATTATTACTTTATTGTTCAAATTTTTCCATGCCCGTGAAAACGGGCATCCTTTAATTTACTGTTTTATAAAATGAACAATCGCTGCTGATTGTTGAGCCGCGTTTTATGCGGCGAAACCTTACTCCGCAGGAGGAAGGCTATTTGTTATTTGTTAACTCTTCGCCATCAGATTAAGCGCGCTGCCCACTTTGAACCAGTCTATCTGCTGTTTATTCATTGTATGGTTCAGCATTACCTCATCAGTTGTTCCGTCTGAGTGATTCAGGGTCATCTTCACCTGGCTGCCTGGGGCGATATCTTTTACATCAAGGTCTATCCTGTCATCTTCGCGTACCTTATCATAATCTACCGGATCAGCAAACGTTAAAGGCAGCATACCCTGCTTCTTTAAATTGGTCTCGTGTATCCTTGCAAATGATTTAACTATGATAGCCTTACCGCCCAGGTGGCGCGGCTCCATAGCCGCATGCTCACGGGATGAACCCTCACCGTAATTTTCTTCGCCAACTACAACCCAGGGAATAAAATTAGCTTTATAATGCCTTGCAACGTTCGGCACTTCGTCATAGTTTCCGGTTAATAGATTCTTTACGTGGTTAGTCTTATCGTTGAACCAGTTTAATGCGCCTATGAACATGTTATTAGAAATGTTATCCAGGTGCCCGCGGAACCTGAGCCACGGACCCGCCATTGAAATATGATCGGTGGTACATTTTCCTTTTGCCTTAAGCAGAAGGTACATGTTCTTATAATCCTTTTCAAAATCAGGATGCACGAACGGGAAGAGCCGTTGTAAACGTTTGCTGTTAGGGTCAATTTCTACATTAACTCCTGTTCCATCCGCTGCAGGAGCTACATATCCGTTCACGCCTTTTAAATAACCGTTCTTTGGCAGCTCATCGCCTTTTGGTTCAGCAAGCTTTACATCTTCACCTTTACTATTCTTTAACGTATCGGTTAATGGATTAAATGTAAGCTTACCTGCAAATGCAAGCGCTGTTACAATTTCCGGCGATGCAACAAAAGCGTTTGTTGCGGGATTCCCGTCATTACGCTTTGAAAAATTTCTGTTATAAGAAGTTATTATTGAATTCTTCTCTCCTTCTTTTACGTCGTGGCGTTTCCATTGACCAATGCATGGACCGCATGCGTTGGCAAGCACAAGCCCGCCGACTTTTTCGAATATCTCCAGCTGGCCATCACGCTCAATAGTTGCGCGGATCTGCTCTCTGCCTGGAGTTATTGTAAATTCTGATTTAACCTTAAGCCCCATTTCCAATGCCTGTTTAGCCACAGATGCGGAGCGCTCCATATCTTCATATGATGAATTTGTACAGCTTCCAATAAGCGCAACTTTAAGCTCTTCGGGGTATTCTTTATCTATAACAGCCTGTTTGAATACTGAAATAGGCCATGCAAGATCTGGTGTGAACGGACCGTTTATGTGGGGCTCGAGCTCACTTAAATTAATTTCAATTACCTGGTCATAATATTTCTCGCTGCCTTCATCGGGTCTAAGGTAATCAGCAATTTCGTTTGCAAGCTTACCAACTTCTTCACGTTCTGTAATTGCCAGATAGTCATACATTTTTTTATCGTATGCAAACAATGATGTTGTCGCGCCTATTTCGGCGCCCATATTACATATGGTACCTTTGCCTGTGCAGGAAATATTATCTGCGCCTTCACCGAAGTATTCAACAATTGCGCCCGTGCCGCCTTTTACTGTAAGTATACCCGCAACTTTAAGTATTACATCTTTTGGTGAGCTCCACCCGCTTAGTTTACCGGTTAACTTTACACCTATTAGTTTGGGGAATTTTAACTCCCACGGCATACCTGCCATAACGTCAACAGCGTCTGCTCCGCCAACGCCTATTGCTATCATTCCAAGTCCGCCTGCGTTTGGAGTGTGTGAATCAGTACCTATCATCATACCGCCGGGGAAAGCGTAATTCTCTAAAACCACCTGGTGAATTATTCCCGCACCCGGTTTCCAGAAACCGATGCCGTATTTATTTGATACACTTGCGAGGAAATCATATACTTCCTTATTCTCATTTTCAGCAGTAAGCAGATCCTTTGCTGAACCAATTTCAGCCTGTATCAAATGGTCACAGTGTACGGTTGAAGGCACAGCGACCTTGGGAATTCCCGCAGACATGAACTGCAGCAGCGCCATCTGCGCTGTTGCATCCTGCATCGCCACCCTATCGGGCGCGAATTCAACAAAATCCTTGCCACCTGTGTACGGGTTCGCTGCATCGCCCCATAAATGCGCGTAGAGAATTTTTTCAGCATAGGTCATTGGTCTGCCAAGAACTTTTTTTGCAGCATCAACTTTTCCTTTAAATCCTGAATACACTTTTTTGATCAGATCTAAATCAAACATTTTTTTTCCTCATTCCCCGTTTACCCCTTCGTGGTGCTGGCGGGAATCTATTGTAATAATATTATTATAAATTAACTGTTAACTTTTTCTAATTTGTAAAACTTATGTTTTCCGGTTTAAGTAAGTCCATCCCTTTGAATTTCAGCAGAAGCTGTGCATCGGTTACGACATCTTTCATGCAGTAATTTTTTATGCGCTCAAGATCCTTATCTATCCAGTATGTGCTCCAGACCTGGCTGCCGTCAATATCATCCTTGGGTGATTCAATCCCGAACACAGCCGCAAGCAGGTTAAGCGATGTATAACTTTTGTAATCGCCGAACTTCCACATATCCATGGTATCAATTAGCTGAACCTCCCATGGCTTTTTACCGGCATTATCAAGCAAGTAGGGAATCTGGAGTCCGTTAATAAGACACCTTCGCGCTATGTAGGGAAAGTCAAACTCCTTGCTGTTATGCCCGCATAACAAATGTTCATCGGTACTAAAACTTTTATTCAGCGCTTCACTGAATTCTTCGAGCAGCTTTTTTTCATCATCGCCGTAAAATGCCTTCACTTTGAACTGTAAACCCGTGCCGTTCTCGAAAAAATACCCCGCACAGATGCAGATTATCTTCCCGAACTCAGCATAAATGCCCGCGCGCTGGTATAGCCCGTCGGGGGTAAGACCCTCTTTGATAT
>CAZQYL010000326.1:0-3136 GCA_964597425.1 uncultured Ignavibacteriales bacterium
CCGCACCCGTTTGAGTATAAAATGTATTTTACATTATAGTTTATATTTATTTTTTTTGATTTTGCAGTTTTTTAGCCCACGGCTTCAGCAGTGGGATTTAATAGGAGAGTACATAATAAACCATTTCAGTGGTTTAACAAAAAATGTCACATTCATTCACCAAAATCTGGATACATGCAGTTTTTTCTACTAAAGATAGAAGTCCATTAATCCTGGAAAGATTTGAAAAGGAACTTCATGCTCATATTAAACAATCTCTTATAAAGAAATTTGAAATTGAAGTACGCGCAATCAATGGTATGCAGGAGCATGTTCATATAGTTTTCAGACTGAACCCTAATTTTTCGTTAATTGATATTATGAAATATATCAAGGGTGAGTCATCGCACTGGGTTAATTAAAATGACTTTACAAATTTCAAATTCGCATGGCAAACAGGTTATAGCGCTTTTTCTGTCAGCGAATCAATACTGGACGCCGTAATTAAGTATGTGAATAATCAGAAAGAGCACCACAAAAAAGTAAGCTTTAAAGAAGAGTACGACTTGTTTATGAAGAAATACGGAAATGATATTGTAAACCGTTAAAACGGTTTAGGTTTCATTTCAATTATTTCTCCCCACGGCTGAAGCCGTGGGCTATAGAAAAGAATTATAATCAAAAACTAATAATTTATGGGTCTGAAATGACCTGTGAGGAGAATAGAATAAATGGCAGCAAACCAGCAGGCTATTAAAAACGTTTTTGCTATGATAAAAAAGCACGACGTTAAAATGATAGATTTCCGTTTTACCGATATGCCCGGACAGTGGCAGCACTTCAGCATACCGGCAAGGAACCTTGATGAAAAAGTATTCACAGAAGGTTTAGGATTCGACGGTTCTTCTATCAGGGGATGGCAGTCAATAAATGAATCAGATATGCTTATCTTCCCTGATCCTGAAACTGCGAATATCGATCCTTTCATTATTGCGAAGAATCTTTCAATGATATGCGATATATATTCACCTGCTACCAAAGAGCGTTACAGCCGCGACCCGCGTTATGTTGCAATGAAGGCTGAAGAATACCTGAAGTCCACAAAAATTGCTGATACTATTTATTGCGGACCCGAGGCTGAGTTCTTTATTTTAGATCACGTTGCATATAATGTCAATGAATACAGCAGTTGGTATAAGGTCGACTCCCGCGAAGGTTTTTGGAACACAGGCACTGAACTTGAAGCGAACCTTGGCCATAAGATCAGAATGAAAGAGGGTTACTTCCCCGTTCCGCCTGCTGACAGCACAAACGATATCCGCAACGCAATGGTTGAACATTTGCTGAATGCGGGAATTGAAATTGAAACCCAGCACCATGAAGTAGCAACCGGCGGTCAGGCTGAAATTGATTACAGGTTCTGCCCGATGCTTGAATGCGCTGATAAGCTGATGATGTTCAAGTACATTGTTAAAAATACCGCAAGGCAGCACGGTAAAACAGCAACATTTATGCCGAAACCCATTTTTGGTGATAACGGCAGCGGAATGCATACACACCAGAGTCTATGGAAAAACGGTAAGCCGCTTTTTGCAGGCGATGAATATGCAGGCTTAAGCCAGATGGCATTGTATTATATCGGCGGTCTGTTAAAACATGCTCCATCATTGCTGGCTTTAACAAATCCCACAACAAATTCATATAAACGCCTTGTACCTGGTTACGAAGCGCCGGTTAATCTTGCTTACTCAAAAGGTAACCGCAGCGCGGCTATCAGAATACCGATGTACTCCAACAGCCCGAAAGCAAAACGCGTTGAGTTCCGCTGCCCCGATGGTACTGCGAACCCGTACCTTGCATTTTCGGCTATGTTAATGGCGGGACTTGATGGTATACAGAACAAGATCGATCCGGGTGAAGCAATGGAAATGGATATTTATCATTTAAGCAGCAAGGAACTTAAGAAAATTCCGCAGGCTCCTGATAATCTTGAATCTGCTTTAGAGAGTCTTGAAAATGATAATGAGTACCTGAAAAAGGGCGGTGTCTTCACTGATGACCTGATAGAAACATGGATAAATTACAAGATGGAAAACGAAGTGAAACCAATGGCACTCAGACCGCATCCGTATGAATTCCATTTGTATTATGAAGTGTAGTACGTGAGAAGGCAGAAGGCAGAAGTAAAAAGGCAAAAAACTAAAAATGCGGCCCGGAAGGGTCGCTTTTTTTATAGGTATATACTCATCCGATGACTTAAAGTCATCGGATGAGTATACAATCAGGGATTTTTATTTGCGGTTGATATGTTTTATAAATTGTAATATTTTATGGAATAATTATAGTGCAAATGAAGATAATACATACAATTTTAGCGGTCTTAATTTCTGTTTCCGTGCTGTACACTCAGGATTTAAAGAAAATACCGATTCCGACCCTGTTTAATACTGGAGTTGATAATAACAAAATCCCATTAGTTGATGGTGAAACTGACCCGCATTATGTACTGAGCATAAGCGCTGACCCGATGTTCACCGGACCCGATACAAAAGTCGTGCATTCTGATGTCTTCCCGCTGGGCGCATGGGTGTATAACGATAATCTATCCAAGTGGATATCACCGCGCGCTGATGCGGGCGAGTGGAACGCGCCCGGAATGTATGTCTATACTCTTTCATTTTCGCTGCATGGCTTCAAAGCCGAGACTGCGGAAATAAAAGGATTCTGGACGACCGATAATAATGGGGCTGATATATTGATAAACGGCAAAAGTACGGGTTACTTTACACAATATAATGCATTCCAAAACGGTTTTTATCCATTTGAAATTAAAGAAGGATTCATAAAAGGCATCAATTCTATTTCATTTGTTGTGAATAACGGTGAGGCTCCCACAGGCTTAAGAGTTATGATACAGGGCGAAGCTGTGCCGATTGAGTTTACTGAAGAATTGAAATAATTTTTTTGCTTAACCTATAAATGGTTGCTTTCGCATGTACAAAAATCCCCATCGTAAATTATCTAAATTTAAAAAGTCTATTTAATTGAAGACTATGTAAACATGAGACCCGTCTTCCCCCTTTTCAAGGGGGACTATTGAAATATGGAACAAAACAGAAGCAACATGAGTAAACTATATAACATCAAAAAAAGGTGA
>CAZQYL010000327.1:0-3133 GCA_964597425.1 uncultured Ignavibacteriales bacterium
ATCAAATACCCCGGAAATTGCATTACCATATTCAGATGGAAAAGCTGAAGTGAAAAAGTCAGAGTTCTTAAGTAAATTTGTGTTTAAAGCGCTTACTGCTCCTCCTGTTGTACTTATAGTAGCAAAATGGTTAGGATTTGTTACATTCAACCCATCAATTCTCCATAACACACCAACCGGTGAATTACCGCGAATTACAATATCATTTCTCGAATCATCAGGAGCGTTAACACCTGCAAAGTTTGAAACTAACCTGGCAGGGTCATTTCTGCATCCTGAATACCTGTTAACTTCCTCCATTGAAAATGTTCGGGCACTGTTAGTTACCAGGTCATTTATTGTTTTATCTTTTTCATTTACCGTTACAACTATTTCATCAGTATAAATAATATCCTCTTCCATTTTAATATCAAGGATCGTTTCCTTGCCCGAGGAAACAACTACATTAGGGATGGTAACGTTTTTGTAGCCCATATAAGATACTTTAACTTCATATCTTTCAGGCGAAAGATCTTTTATGACAAAATTTCCATTAACATCTGAATAAGAATTTTTTGCAGTATCATTTAATATTATAACTTTTGCATTTGCTAAAGGTGATTGCGAAAGTGCATCTATTATATTACCCCTTATATTTTGTTTATTGTTTTGAGAATAGGTTAATAAAGGAATAATAAACAAAATAAGAATAATGCATTTTTTCATAGTTAACATTTTATTTTATATTCCTGACCATTCGTACAAAGTTTAATACTCTTTCTTCTCCTTCTCCGCCCGAGCCCAAAATCTTCTTATCGAAACGCACGGCACCTGCACCATGCAGGTCTTCACCGTTTCCATCTTCAGCCCTGCCAAAAGCAGCATACCATGCAAATGGATATGTATCGTCCATATTAGAAGGAGCTGATGTACTTGTCCAGTAATAGGGATAGTCAGGTTTTCCGCCTTCGTTCAGAATACCGGTACAACTGAACATTGTATCTATTGCCGGTCCAACATTAGCAGGGTTTGTTGCTGTGGGTGAGCGGGTATAATCTACCAGACTTTGAAGTTCTTTAGTATTGGGCAAACGCCAATCGTTGTGTCCCATATAATTTTCGGTATTCTTTAACTGCACATAAGCCAGCGCGTGTTCCCAATCAATCCCTGAACCATTGTCATATTGTGACCACATTAAGCCTGTTGCCTGATCAGAAATTGTGCTATCGTTATTATTCTGAAACATATTTACAGCATATGAAAGGTTACCTCGTACACAGCGTACTAAATGCCTGGGACCTACACTTATGGAATAAGCTTTGATATGTCCGGTACCGAAGTTCACCCCGAACGCTATTTTAGCACCGGGAGAGTTTCCTGTGTTGCCCATCACTCCTGAATATTTATCGCTGCTCCAGAATATTGCGTGACTAAGATCTTCCTCACTGTTGTAAGTGATAGTAAAATAATTTGTATCAATATATGGCCATCCTGTGCTTCCATTCCATAATGAGTATAGTTCCTTTATAGTTGGAAGCCGCCAGTCGTTATATCCGCCGTAATTTTGTCTGTTGAGATCGTCAATAACAGTCTGAGATTCAGACCAGTAATAATTACCGCCATCATGACTTTGTTGCCAGGTTAAACCTGTAACTTCATCTTTAACTGTAAGTCCATCGCTGCTTTTAGTGTAAACAGGTGCTGTATGTATGAACTGGGCATCCTGTCCGTAGAATTCCTGACCAATAACAGGTAAGATGATGTTTCCGTACCTATCATAGCATTTAGTTTGGCTTGTCCCAATTATCGTATAACAGCCGGGATATGGCGGGTCACGTGGGATGACCTGCATTTCTTCACTAATTGTAATAGAATTTGGATTACCGCATCCCCAAAGCGGCATACAGATTAACATGAATGCAGATATAGATGCTAACACTGTGGACAATGCTGCTTTAAACGAAATTGTTTTTTTATGTTCTTTTTTTGAATTCATAGACTGATTATTTATCAAATTTCCTAACTATACAAAATTATGATTAATATCAGCATAAAAAAGTTTGATATACCTGAGTTGTAGAAAAAGATGATTGAGTTGCAGGAAAATGATAGCCTGATGTGAGAAAGATATTTAGAATTATATCAACAGCTTACTTATATTGTTTTGCTAAGGAGCTTTATGATTTTACTTAAATAAGAAACTCATTTTCTTTCAATAAAAAAGCCTCTTTTGCAGTGCAGAAGAGGCTTTTTTTAATACGATAATCTGTTTTTTACTTCACCGCAAGCTGCCTCGAAGTCTCTTCCCATGATTTTGGTGAATAGAAGCTGTATGATTCCCGCCTGTATGTTGCATAATAAGCATATCCCCAAATTGGAGTGTTTGGATAGTAGTATAGATTTGAAGTATTCAGATCAATAGCTGAAGGAAACTCAGCAGCAGCGAAATGCTTTGGGCAATACTGGCTAAGAAAACCTGCAAGCTCCGCAGAAAGATTTTCGGTGACGATCAGCGGATATACAACAAGCATCGCGCCGAATCCAAGGGGCATACCGGTTCTGTGCCGGTTAGCAAGCGAAAACATTTTTTCGCTGTACATTTTCATTTCCTGCCCGGTCGCGCCTTCAGGCATATATTTAACGCAGATATAACAATCAACCTTGCCAAACTTGGTTGCCTCTACCCTGCTTCTTTTATAAACCCTGTCTGCACCGGCTTCTGCGTTTACGTTTAGTGATTCAAACCCGTAATATTTAAGCCAGCCGTCAAGCATCTGGAAGTATTTATCTGATCTTTCGGACATATAAAAACAATTTTTGATTATTCAATAATAATGATAAATCATCATCCTGAAAATGAAAAATGTACTGTATATTAACGCCTTCTGCTCCAGTTAATAGTATCAGCATTCAGCAGCCTTAAATAAGTGTTTGAAGCGTGCTCAAACCCTACCCAGCAGAAATAGGTACTATCTTCACCGCTGGCACCGCAGTTTTGCGGATCAACAGAACCGAGCGATTGTTTTGTTTCAACATGTTTATAGACCACACTGTCTTTCAGGTAATCATATGCTGTCTGAATTACAGCGGCTACCAGCGGCGGAACCGTAGTAGGAATGTTCTCGCTGATAATATTAGGCAGACCCGCCCATGC
>CAZQYL010000328.1:0-3111 GCA_964597425.1 uncultured Ignavibacteriales bacterium
AAATAATCCTCTTTTGAGCGTGTAGTCATGCGTAATTTAATAATTAGGTAAACTTTATTACAAATTTAGGCAAACCTAAATTTAAAGTCAAGGGGCATTGGGGGATAACTATTCACTCCCCGCCTGTGGTCTTGTGACCAACAACATTATGAATTAAATTGCCTTAATAACAAATCTAATTTTGAACATGAAAACAATTACAGCAGCTTTATTTCTATGTATGATCATTTTCTCTTCCGCTTCGCAAACGCTGAACATAAAACCGTATTCAATGGGCGAAGCCGATAAGAATAATAAATACAGCCTATCGGCAAATTACCCTAAAATTGATTTCGGTCCCGATGCGCTTATGGGTGTTAGGGGAATCGCCGAAGATATCAACGGCTCCATAATGAAAATTATTGACGGACAGTTTACACCGTTTAAACAGCAGGCACTTGAGGATACTATGACCTGCTCAGGGCGCGAAAGTACGCTTGAGATAAATTATTCTACTATATATAAGGATAACGGCTACCTTTGTTTTATGTTCGAAACATTTTCAGATCCCCGCTGCGCTGCTCATCCTATGACCTACCGCACATCGTTTAATTACAGCTATACAGGAAAGGGTCTGCTTACAATCAGCGACCTCTTCACACCCGGCAGCGGTTGGCTGGAATACATTTCTGATTACTGCATAAAGGAACTGAACGCCAAATCTAAAAAAGACGGACTGGAAAATAACGAAGCAAATATTCTTGAAGGTGCGGGACCCAAAGCGGATAATTTTTATACGTTCACCGTTAATGAACACTCGCTTGATATTGTGTTTAATCTCTACAGGGTCGGACCCTATGTGTGGGGATTCCAAAATGTCAGCATTCCATGGAAGGGCCTTACAAAAATGCTTGACCCTGCGGGTCCGTTAGGATTTATGGTGAAGTAAAACACTATTTAATAAGTATCATTTTTCTATAATTTACAATATCATTATCAACCTTAACGGTGTATATGTATACTCCGCTTGCAAAGAGTGAACCATTCCACTCTGCTTCATAACGCCCCGCCTGAAGGTTAGATCTTTTATAGATATTGGAAATGAACCTGCCATTTAGATCGTAAATATCTATTGAAACGTTTTCTGCAATCGTTACAATATCAAACACAATTGTAGTTACGGGGTTAAAAGGATTCGGATAGTTTGATGTAAAATTGTGTTTTAAGGGTAACGGGTTGCCTTGTTCGTTTACGGATGTAAAATTTCCGGCATCGGTTGTTTTTAGAATTATTCCGCTTTCGCCAACAAGCCAGCCTGTGCTTGAGTTTATAAATGTTGCTCCAAGTATAGATGGGAATCCCGGTATTGTATCGAGTCTCCAGCCGGCACCTGAATTATTCGTATATGCCATGTAATGCGTACCCACCGTTACAGCGTTGCTGCTGCTGAACATTTTTGTATAGTGATATTCATCGTATACCACAGGTGTTCTGTTTGTCCAGTTCAGCCCTGCGTTACTGGTAAAGTGGATCGAGCCTTCCAATCCAATGCTGCAAATCCCGGTATTGTTATCAAAAAAATCAATATCAACCGGCCATACACCCAACGAATAATTTGTCCAGTTTAATCCGCCGTTCGTGGTCTTCCCGATCCCGTTCCAGTAACCGGCCCAACCGGTGAGTGAATTCACAAAATGAACCGCTTGACACAATTCTATAGGCTGAATGCTCCAGTTTAATCCGCCGTTCGTTGTTCTGTACGTGTATTCTCCGCCTGCCCAGCCTGTATTTTCATTCTGGAAATAAACCGTATAAAAATCATAGCTTCCAAAACTTCTTATATTCCAGTTGCTTCCCGCATTTGTTGTGTACACCGAAGTGCCGTTTAAACCAACTCCCCACCCGGTTGTTTCATTTATAAAAAAGATGTCGTTTATTTTATAATTTGATCCGTCCGGAAGCTGTTCCCAAACTGCTCCTGCGTTAGTGGTCTTATACATGTTGTTAATTCCAGCTGCATAACCGGTAGAAGCAGAAGTGAAGTATACAGAATTCAGCAGTCTGTCAGTTCCCTGGCTGAGTAAACTCCAGCTATTGCCTGAATCTGTTGTTTTATAAATTGTTCCGCTGTAGCCTGAAACATATCCTGTATTCAGATCAGAAAACCATATTCCGTGCAGAATATTAATATCATTTAGAGTTTGATTCCATGTTGTGCCTTCGTTTGTGGTTTTAAAAACTCCGTTACCAGCTGTAAAAAAACCTGTAGAATTATTAATAAAATGTATTCCGTTAATTGTACCGGTTACACCTGAACCGGTTAATTGCCATGAAGTACCGTCTGTTGTTTTATACAATCTGCCTTGTGCGCCGCCACACCACCCGTTAGTACTGCTGGAAAAAGTAAGTACCTTAAGATCAAGCGTACCTGCATTCAACTGAGCTTGCCATGTATTCCCGGAATTGGATGTATACAGTATTGTCGACGGCCAGGAAGAATTATCATCATATGTACATGCCCAGCCTGTGTTGGCATCGGCAAAATATACGCTTGAAATAGTGTTTGAAGTACCTGAGGTCTGGGTAAACCAGCTGGTCCCGGCATTTGTTGTTTTTCTGATAATGCCATCCATGCCCGTGACCCAACCGGTCAGAGAGTTCGGAAAGTAAAGATCAAATAGTGCACTTGAAGAAATATTTACCGCGCTCCACCTGCTTCCGCTGTTGGTTGTTTTCCAGAAAAACCCTCCCGGCGATACTGAAAAACCTGTTGAGGTATTTATAAACTGAACATTGAATAGATGGTGAGAAGAATAATTTCCCTGGTATTCCCATGTGATGCCACCGTCGGTAGTCTTTATTATACTTCCGTTTGCACCTGTGATGTATCCGGTGCTGTTATCTGTAAAATAGATCCCGGTATGCAAGACACCGGAGGACTGGTATTGAAACAGTGGATTTGAAAAAATATTGATTGAAAAAAAAGCTGCTAATGTAAAAGAAAGTAAAGTTTTCATCCTGTTTACTTTTTAATTTGTGCGGTCAAACATTTTCAAAAAGCACGTTGAAATAATGTTATGTAAAAATAATACATTTTGACATAATATTATAGATTATTCCCTGAGGGCTTTT
>CAZQYL010000329.1:0-3107 GCA_964597425.1 uncultured Ignavibacteriales bacterium
TTTTCCATGAAATACACGTACAACGTTAATTACCCGTTACGGTTTATTAACAATTTAAACTAAAACCCGCTAATTGTTTAAGCTATTCGCCTGGGCGGCAGGCCCAAAAGGGGTAAACAAGCCGTGCCGCTTACAAAAATGCGGCTCTTTGGTTTATCTTATTTCTTGTTCCGCGCGAAGACGCCCAGCGGGGAGCGTGGTCACACATAAAATATCTGCTATTTGGTTTTTGCTATTTGATATTTGAAAAGAAGCTATTTGGTATTTTGTTTCTCCTCATAAAACTGCATCATGCGGCTTGCTGTGCCCTTATCATATTTGCCCCAGGTTTTGTATTCGTTCAGGTTTTCGAGGATCTTCATTGAGTCCTGTGAATTGCCGATGTAGCGCTCGGTCAGCCCCAGCAGCTCATCATCCGGACCCGAAATTTTCTTCACGTTATCCCTTTTAATGGCGTACTTGTTTTCATATTTCACAAAATATACCAGCACCTTATCGCCGGGTTTGAAACCTTTCAGCGCATCTGTGCGGATATACTTCTGGTCCTTCATGTTCGCTTGGGCGGTAGGCTCGGAGTACAGTACCTTATCAATTTTTATCATACCGAAGACTTCATTCCTGTTCGGATCCGTCGCGCCGATACGGCGCTTTTCGATATTTACAACTTCGCCTGTGATTACCGCAGCCCAGTGTTCGTTCAGTATGGCAGGCGGCACCCAGTACATATATCCCGCAATAAGGAAAGTATCTAGTCCGCTTTGCTGAGAAGTCGTTTCCTGTTTTACTTCATCCTTTTTAGTGGATTCCTTTTTTGTAGTGTCAGTCTGATTCTGCACATTGCCCGTATCCTGTTTCTTCCCGCAGGATGAAGTGAACACAAGCGTAACAGCAAGCAGCATTGCTGCCGGTATTAATATTATTTTCTTCATTTTTTTATAGTTTAATTTAAACAGCCAAAGTTCCCCTCCTTTTTTAAGGAGGGGTGGCACACCGAAGGCGTGACGGGGTGGTTACATCTGTTCTTGTATACTTAATTTTCAAATGAACTTAGTGAAACCACCCCTCGCCCCTCTTTCATCGGGGCTCTTCCCCCTCCTTATCCCGCTACAGCGGGACTTCGAAAACACTTCGTGTTTTCTCGAAAGGAGGGGAGCAAAAAAACCGAGATTCATCTTCCTTTTATCTTACAGACTCTTCCCTGTAAACTAAACGTAAAACGGAAGTGCTATTTGTTATCTGCTCTTTGCTATTTGTACAACGTCCCTTACCTCTAAAACATTCTTTGCGGGACTTAAGATCGCACAGTTTATCATCGCACGTGCGACATCCCGCAGGGTACAAGCAAAGCGCGGCATTAAAAACCGCATTATCGGATATGTTATCTGCCAGCCGAAATAGAATTTCAGTATGCGCTTTTGACCCTTGAAGGGCTTCATAATCCCCGGGCGGAACATATACCCGCCGGAAGGTTTGCCTTCCTGCGCAAATATTTCCAGTAGCTTATTTTCGGTGCGACCCTTAACCCTTGCCCACATTGACTTTCCGGCCGCTGTGCTATCAGAACCATAGCCCGATACATAACAGAACGTCAGCGGTTTCCCCGGATTTGCTTTTTTATACTCTTCAGCAAAGTTAATTGTCATATCATAGGTAAGTTTGGAGTATTCAGCTTCTTTCTTACCCACGGAAGAAACCCCCGCGCAGAAGAAACATGCATCATATCCCGCCAGCGCATTTGATTCAGCAGGGGAGAGTGCTGCAAGATCCTTTACAACCAGCTCTGCGAGCTTTTGGTGGGTTATACCGCAGGGTCTCCTGCCAACCACCAGCACGCGGCTTATGGCTGAATTATCCAGACACTCAAGCAGCACACCTTCGCCGACCATTCCCGTTGCACCGGTTAAGATAATATTTAATGACATACCCTAAAATAAATTTATTAATCTTTACAAACTAAGAAATAATTTTTAGCTCAATAACCCGAAATTATAAATGCTTATCAATGACCGCTATGCGGTCATATATTTATGGTTGAGATTATTCGTAAAACATATTGACTCAAAGTATAGCCTTTTTATAACAGCTCCCCTCCTCGGTTGAGGAGGGGTGGCTCGCACAAAGTGCGAGACGGGGTGGTCGCTTTTGAAACATGTAAATTTATTTTGATTAATTTTTTAAGTGACCACCCCTCGCCCCTCTTTCATCGGGGCTCTTCCCCTCCTTATCCCGCTACAGCGGGACTTCGAAAACACTTCGTGTTTTCTCGAAAGGAGGGGAGCTATTATTACTTTTTGACATTTGAGCTTTGACATTAGACATTATGCTTTTGATATTCATTTTTTCACATATCATTAATCCCTATCTTTACGTTTTATTATACCCTCTCCTTTGGAGAGGGAAGGGTGAGGTCATGAGCTTTGATAACAGAATAATTTTTGCGCCCGCTACAATGGTGGGAGAGTCAGGCATAACAGTCATTCGCTTAAGCGGAAAGGACACATTTTCGCTTGTATCTAATTGTTTATCTAAGAGTTATGCCGAGTTCTTGCCCGCCGGTGTTGACCACTACACCTCACATACTACACACCATGGGTATTTATTCAGCGGGGCGGATTTTATTGACGAAGTGGTTGTTACATTTTTCAAAGCTCCCAATTCATACACGGGTGAAGATGTCGCGGAAATCTCCACCCACGGCGGAAGTTATATTTACCGCAAGGTCAGTGACCTGCTCGCGAAGCTTGGAGCATTTCATGCTGAGCCGGGTGAATTTTCAAAGCGTGCATACCTGAACGGCAAGATGGATCTTGCACAGGCTGAAGCTGTTGCGGACCTCATAAAAGCAAAAACAGACCAGGCAAATAAATTAGCGCTGCAGCAACTGACCGGAAAATTTTCCAGCAAAATAAAAGAGCTGCGTGAAGACCTAATTAACTATTGCTCACTTCTTGAGCTTGAACTTGATTTTTCCGAAGAGGGAATCGACCTGGTTGAAAAAGATGTTCTGCTCAAAAAGGTCAATAGGTTAATCGCCAAATTTCAATCGCTGACGCAAAGTTATGAAAGCGGCAAAATTATCAAAAACGGCGTCAATTTGGCAATCATAG
>CAZQYL010000330.1:0-3104 GCA_964597425.1 uncultured Ignavibacteriales bacterium
GGATAAATGCTTCTGCTACACTGTTCATTTTATTATGCTCCTTTGAAGTGCCAATCCCCCTTTTTGGGAGAATTTTGGCGATTTTATATTATTTTTTTACGTTTTTCCTCATATAGATATCTGTTTATTATGACTTGAGCTATGGTGTAAAGGTTGCAAATTTTGGTGTTATAAATAGCCCAAAATGTATCGTTTTTGAGGATTTTAGCATTTATTTTGTTGGACAAAGACTTCAAACCATGTTTTAACAAACTATAGACCTATTTTTGTGCATATCTGAGAAAGCCGCCAGGTCATTTCTAAAATCTCTCTTTCTTTACCAATTATTGTATATTTTTGAATATGAAACTGATAATATTTGATATAGATGGTACTTTGTGCCACTCAAAATATGTGGATGATAGATGCTTTATCAGGGCTTTTGAGATTGTATTAGGTACCAAACTAAAGAATACAGACTGGAATAGTTATGGCCATGCAACCGAACTTCACATTACAAAACAAATCTTAAATGATCTAAAAGAAAACTCCGATATCGGTACAATTAACAAAATTATAAATGCTTACACAGATGAGCTTAAAACATCCCTGGAGAAAATTGAAAACTCATTTATTGTGATTCCCGGAGCAAGAGAGTTATTTGAATATTTAATAAATCATAAAGATTATAAAGTAGGTATTGCCACCGGGGGATTCTTAAAACCCGCTAAATATAAATTATCAGCTTTAGGTTTTAATATTCAAGATATAAAAATATATAGCTCAGATAGTATAAATACTAAATATGAAATGATTTCTCTGTTGATTGAGAATTATAAAGAAATATTTGATATATCACATTTCAATAAAGTATTTTATGTAGGAGACAGAGAATATGACTATAGCACAACCGTTGAGCTTGGAATAAATTTCATTGGAATAGATTATGAAAATAACAATAAACTAATGGAACTTGGATTAGAAGATATAATCAACAATTACGATCCGATGGAGAAATTTCTGGCGCTTGTTTAGTCCATATGAAAATCGTATCACGATACATGATTGTTTAAGATGAATTGAAAACAGCTAAGCATTATTCAATTGTGAATTCCGGAATACTCTATTCGTGGCACGAGATTATTAAGTTCACTATATCACTATTTGGCTATTTCACTATTAGCATCCGTTCCTCTTCCAAAGAAAGCAAAATAAAGAGTGCCAATTATTCCAAATCCGGTAGCTAAAAACAGGTTAAGCTCAGGCGAGACTTGCCACAGTACACCGCCTAAAAATCCCGCAAAAGCCACAATACCATCACGAATGAAATAATACATTCCAAAGCTTCGCGCTTCTGTCCCTTTTTTAGAAAGTTCAAGTATCAGCGCTTTACGTGTTGGCTCGCCGAATTCTTTGAGTCCCCGTATGAAGAACACAACTGCAAGCAGTCCGAATGAATTGCTGAAATATAACATAAACGGAAAAATTGTAAAGAATATAAATGTAATTACTACGAATGGTTTCTTCTCGAGTTTATCTGAATAATTCGCTACCGGTATGAATATCAGTGCAGAAGTGACCATTTCGATAGCAGTAAGGTAACCAAACTCACTCGCTGAAACTTTTACAACATTTAAGCACCATATCACAACAAATACGTAGGGGATTTGCTCGCAAAATCTGACTAATATATCTGATACAAGCAGGTTCTTTAGTTTCTTATCAAATGTTCTCCAAAGCTGAACAGGATGAATCTTTTCAGGTTTTTCTTCATGTGTATCAGTGGTAAGTTTATTAATAAATATCATTCCTATCAGCGAAAGCGCTATTGATATCCCGAAAGCAATTTTTATCCCGGTAAGTAAACCGTAAGAGACAATTAAATATCCCCCTATTATAGGTCCCAATGCCATTGGTACACGGCGTATTAATGAGTGCATTGATATCCCCATTACAGTTTTACCTTTACCCAGGGTTTTGGTTATCAGGCTCATTGAGCCCGGCAATGCGACGTTAGACCATCCGAAGAAGAACAGCATACCAATGAATACAGCTATCCAGCTGTTGAAAACAATTGCTATAATGTAACCAAAAATTGCCAATACGCTAAAGACAAGGAAAGCCTTACGGTTTCCTAAATGATCGGCTATGTAACCGCCGGGCAATGCCCATACAGCCCCAAGGAAATTTTGCAGGAAACCAAACGCACCGATTATTAGTATTGATGCGCCAAGGCCATCAAGGTATTTGGGTATGAATCGCTCCCACAGCTTTTCACCCGTATACATAAGTACAGTTAAGCCAAGCATCAGGATAATGTTGCGCTTAAGACCGAGGTACTGTTTGGTTTTAGTTATAGTATTATTCACTTTTCAAAAATAGCTATTGCAGTAATAAAAAAAGGGCTGAAAATTCAGCCCTTTAACTATAAACTATCAATTGTAAATTATCAACTAAGCAGTTTCTTCAGCGTAGCTTTCTATAGGCTCACATGAGCACATGAAGTTCCTGTCACCATATGCATCATCAACCCTTGCAACTGCAGGCCAGAATTTGCTCTCCCTGATTCCTGCAACTGGGAATGCAGCTTTTTCTCTGGAATATTTATGATTCCAGCCATCTGATGCTATTTCAAATGCTGTATGCGGCGCATTCTTTAGTACGTTATCAGTTTTATCTGCATTGCCGGCTTCAATTTCTTTTATCTCGCCTTTAATAGCCATCATCGCGTCACAGAACCTGTCGAGTTCATACTTCGATTCTGATTCGGTTGGTTCAACCATCAGTGTTCCCGGTACAGGGAATGAAACTGTCGGTGCATGGAAACCGTAATCCATCAATCGTTTCGCAATATCGCCAACTTCAATTCCAACCTTTTTGAACTCCCTCATGTCAAAAATCATTTCATGGGCAACTCTATCATTGGCACCGGTATATAATACTTTGTATTCATCTTTAAGTTTTGAAGCGATGTAATTGGCATTCAATATTGCGGCTTTGGTTGCATCGGTAAGTCCTTTGCCGCCCATCATCATAATATACGCGTATGATATCAATAGTATACTCGAGCTGCCCCAGGGCGCAGCTGATACTGCGTGAATTGCTTTATCTCCGCCGGTTTTAAC
>CAZQYL010000331.1:0-3097 GCA_964597425.1 uncultured Ignavibacteriales bacterium
CTGCGGCGCATTTTACCGCAGATGCTGTTGATCTTGCAAAAGATGCGGTTATGATAGCCGCCGAAGAAGATGAAGTAATGGTCGCCGGCTGTATAGCTCCGCTGGAAGACAGCTACCGCCCTGATCTGACTCCCGATACCGATACCCTTTGCACGGAACACAATGAACACATGAAAAATCTTGCCGAGGCAGGCGTTGATCTGTTTCTGGCTGAAACGCTGACAAGCATTCGCGAAATTTCCGCAGTACTGAATCAGCTCCATAAGTTCGGACTAGATTATATTATTAGCATTACTCCAAGGAACGATAAAGAATTATTTTCAGGTGAACCCATCAGCGAAGCTGTAAGCATAATCAATAAATACTCACCTGATATTCTAAGTATCAATTGTATTCACCCGCATATGGTTGAACCTGTTATTAACCATCTAAAAACACTGACTGAAATTCCGCTGGGTGTTTACGCAAACATAGGCGACCCTAATTACAAAGCAGACCCCAAACACAAAGAAAACGACCCGATGAAACGTACCGTTTCACCTGATGAGTATCTGAAGTACGCGCAGAAGTGGAAATCAATGGGCGTTAGAATGATAGGCGGCTGCTGCGGAACAAACCCGCTCTACATCGCAAAACTCAGCTCACTAAAGAAAAAATAAATTCTTTGTCATTCTGAGTGAGCGCAGCGCTGTGCCCGCCTTTGGCGTGGAGCGAAGTCACGAAGTGCGCTTCCAAATCTAGACAACTATCCCTCAATTTTGGAAACATCACGTAATCGCAGAGTCTCCTGAAAAGGACTCTCCGAAAGAACGTTAATCTTTTTATATTGCTAATCTTATCTGAATCATCACTTAATCTGAGCAACAACAAGAGCATTTTTTTAAGAATTTCTTTGCGACTTTGCGCCTTGGCGTGAAATTAATACAGCTAATATTCAATTCCCCCCTTAACATTTTCCTAACAATAAATTTTTATTTTTGCAGATATGGATAAAATTAAAGTATTATTCGTCTGCATTCATAACAGTGCGCGCAGCCAGATGGCTGAAGCCATCCTAAATCATTATTATGGCGATAGATTCCTTGCTGAATCAGCCGGCTTTGAAGCCGGAACTCTTAATCCATTCGCAGTCAAGGCAATGGCGGAGCTGGGAATTGATATTTCACAAAACAAAACTGATGAAGTTTTTGAGTTCTTTAAGCAGGGCAGGATATACAGTTATGTAATTACTGTATGTGATGAATCAAATGCCGAAAGATGTCCGATCTTTCCGGGTGTGTGCAAAACAATTCATTGGTCATTCCCTGATCCTTCAGCTTTCAAAGGCAGAGATGAAGATAAAAAACTGTTCGCTGAAAATGTAAGAGACCAGATCAAAGAAAAAATTGATGAATGGGTAAAATCCGTTTAGAGTATTTCCCCTTTGTTGGTGTTGTAAGACTTACTCTGCTTTAGCAGAGGAAGTTCACCAACAACCTGATGCAGGAATTTTAGATTATTGTTAATCCCAAATTATCATTAGCTTTAATTTTAATATGGAAATAATTTCAGAGTCGACTATTACCTGCCCCAAATGCGGATTCCAAAAGCTTGAGTTAATGCCTTTGGATTCATGTTTGTACTTTTATGAATGCACAAATTGTAATGTTGTATTAAAACCAAAGGAAGGAGATTGTTGTGTGTTCTGCAGCTACGGTAGTGTTAAATGTCCCCCTGTACAGGAAGACAGGAAATGCTGTGATTGAAGTTGTGTTCTTATAAAGTAGTATAAATAAAATATACCCCTCCAAGTATTACAAGCACTCCGCATATTTTTTTGAATATTTTAATTGAAGCAGAGTTATCTGCCCAGTTTAAGTATTTACCTATCTTAGCGCTCATAGTTCCCGCTGCCGCAATAACCAATACGTGTCCAAATCCGAATGCTGCGATCAGCAATAATGCGTAAGCAAAATTAACAACTGAATACTGAAACACAACACCCAGTACCGGTGCCATGTAAGCGAATGTGCAGGGTCCCAGCCCCGCACCAAAAAGCAGACCTAACAAAAATGCCAGAAAATAACCTTTTGAACGGATCTTTTCTGGGTGTATAAAATTCCAGTCAGGATCAATGACCCCAAGCAGGTAAAGACCTGCTGCGAAAAAGACCAGGGCAACTATATAATTGCCGGCAGCTCCAAGATCACCTATTAATCCGCCAAGCAAACCTGTGATCAATCCAATTATAGCAATTGTAAGCAGGATCCCAAATGAGAACCACAGTGAATTCATAAATGCAGATCTTACAGTGGCAATTCCGTTTCTGTTTATATACCCGATAATAAGCGGTAGGCTGGATAGATGGCAGGGACTTAACAATACACTCAACACTCCCCAAATGAACGAGGCGGTAATAGCCATAAATATGTTTTGCATCAATACATTATTCAGCCATTCGAAAATTGCGTTTATCATATCAATTGCTCAATGGTTTTACATTCCTGGTTTCAAACAGTTTTATTATCTCATCTTCTGCATAAAATCCTTCATGCCTGTAGAATTCTTTCCCGTTCTCATCAAGGAATACCTGTGTTGGTATTAGCTGTATCCCGTATTTCTGGGCTGGTGCCTTATCTTTCCATACATCATGGAATACAACCTCTACCTGTTCGCCGAATTTCTCTTCAATGGACTTCATTACCGGCTGCATCTGCCGGCAGGGTATGCAGTTTACTGAGCCCAGCTCAACAAATGTTATCTTTGTTTTGCCCGTTACATTGCTTCCTGAAAGTTTATCAGTGGCAACATTATCAGTTGTCTCCTTCTTGCCGCATGAAACGAAGAGAACTGAAAATAAAAATAAAGAAATAATAATTGATTTCATTTCTAAGCCTCTTTAAGCCATTTTAAAATGTCTTCATCTTTGGGAATAACCCCGCTTGAAACCACTTTGTCATTTATTACCAGGCCAGGTGTTCTCATAATGTTAAACTTCATTATCTCGTCCAGTTCAGTTACTTTTTCAACTTCCGCATCAACAGAGTTAACAATTATTACAGTCTTTACTTTTTCTTCAAGCCTTTTGCATTTTGCGCATCCTGTTCCGAGTATTTTT
>CAZQYL010000332.1:0-3091 GCA_964597425.1 uncultured Ignavibacteriales bacterium
GTCATTGGTTTTAACTTTTTTAATGCCATTACAATATAATCCTGATCAGATTTTAGTCTATTTTATAAAAATTAATCAAATTTGCAAAAAACGAACGAAATAGTTTGGTACAGAAGACAAATATAGCGGTTTTATTATTTAATGTCAATGTAAGGAATGATGGTAAACTCCATTGCTAAGGTATTATATTAGGTAGGATAGAGATTCTTAATCAGCATAGTTTATGACAAATGTCAAGTCATAATGGCTGTTTTTTGGCGATTTTTAAGGTCTATAATTACACTATATATAGTACACGCAAGTTACAGAGCTTTATAGCGAATACATGCCAAAAAAGGGATAACTGTCTATATTTCTCAATTCCATTTGAGTTCATCATTTTCCATCAAACAAAAATACGCCCATCTTTCAGCTTAAATCATCCAAATGGTGGGCGCTATGGGAACCATCTTTAAACCTACTTCAGTACAACCATCCTCTTTGTATCTACTTTGGTGTCATTTACATCCAAAGAATAGAAATATACACCTGATGCCAGATCAGTTGCGTCAAAATTGTATAATACCGTTCCGGCATTCAGTTCTGCATTATTAAACAAAACACTTACTTCCCTGCCAAGTATATCGTATACTTTGAGGGTAACCCTGGCGGTCTTTGGCAAACCGAACTTGATTGTTGTAACAGGATTAAACGGATTCGGATAATTCTGTTCAAGTGTGAATTCTTCGGGAACCTGGTTATGCCATGTAATTCCGCCTGTTAATGAATTAAACTGCTCAAGAACCACAGAGCCGGCACCGGCAATAAAAGCAGAGTCGTATCCTTTGCAATAAACGCTGTATAAACTTCCCGCACCGCTATTCTTAATTTCCCAGCTTTGGCCCCCGTTTGAGGTCCTTGCGGTAATTCCATATTCACCTGCAATATAGCCGGTATTTGAATTTACAAAAGACAAAGAACGGTAGTTTATGTTATAAGGTGTAGTTATTGTATCCCAGTTAATGCCGCCATTGGTTGTTTTGCGCAATGTTCCGCTATAACCTGCGATAAAACCTGTTAAAGTATCTATCATTTGCAGATCACGAATTGAAGAATTCGTGTTAGATGTCTGCTCAATCCAGTTTAGACCTCCATTCGAGGTGAAGCGGCAAATACCGCTGCCCCCGGCAATCCAGCCTGTTTGAGCATTCAGCATATCGAGCTTATAGTCTGTTTGAGGATAAAATTCTGATATCAAAATCCAGCTATTCCCGCCATTGATAGTCTTGTATATTCTTCCGTTCAGGTCACAAACAAAACCTGTATTAACATCAATGAAGTCAGCGCATCCCAATGCAATACGATTTTCAATCGAAGTCAATGAATCCCATGTTAATCCACCATCAATAGTTCTGAATACTTTTCCAAAAGTGCCGCATGCAAAACCTGTTAATGAATTTAACATACTTAAGGAGTAAACATCAGTTGTAATTCCTTTACCTGCGCTGAATATCCAGTTCATACCGCCATTGGTAGAAATAAGAAATGGCGTTGGGCCGGGAGTTCCAACTGCAATAACCTTCCCGCTCATGTTATCGCACCAAATATCAATCAAATAACCTCTGTTGCCAAAATAATTGAAAGATATCCAGTTGGCTCCATTATTTGATGATGCGTTTAGCAAACCATTATCACCGCATGTGAAGAAATTGGTGCCCATGATATCCAGGCAATTATAAACGCCGCTGTAATACTGATGTCCAAGAAAATTCAGTGAATCCCAGCTAACACCATTATCTGAACTCTTATATATCCATTTAGGATTACCGGTTAAGTACCAGTTACCATTACTGTAAGTTACACATTGAAATGATGTTGGTGCTAAACTACCATTGCATTGCTGCCATGAAGCTCCTGCATTAGAAGTATATGCCGCAAAGTTCATACCGCATACCATCCCGTTTAGTGTGTCTCTGAATGCAACATCAAACAAGACAATTGGCGAATTTGAGACAGTATCTCTGAACCAGGTTTCTCCTTCGTCAAACGAGGTTAGGATTAGTGACTGTGATGCAGGACAATATATCCTTTTATCAATTGCAGAAATATTCCTGATCCACGCGTTTGAACCGGTTATTATCCTATCCCAATCAGTTCCGGAATTGGTAGTTTTAAGTATATCGCCATTTGAGCAGCCGATATAACCTGTCGCAGTATTTATGAAATGAATACCTTTCAGGTCAACGCCTGTCCCGATATTGCTGCTTACCGAATCAAATGAAATACCGCCGTTGGTAGTTCTCCATATCTGGCTTGTTGAACCGCATACTATACCGGTTGTCATATTAAAGAACCAGGCATCCCACAAAAAACTATAATCATCGGGTTTAAAACCATCTGCATTATGCGATATGAACCAGTTAACACCGGAGTTGGTGGTACTCATAAATGTCCCGTTATTCCCTACAGCAATCCATTCTTCCGCGGAAAATACCTTCGCGTAGTTCAAGGTATTTCCCTGCGGTTTCGGATGCAGCCACTTCCAGCTAAGTTGTGAATATGAAATATTTGAAAAATATAAAACCAGGATAAACAATATATATTTTTTCATTCTAATGTATGTTTTGGGAATCTTAACGATGAGCAAAAAAAACAACTTTAGAATACTCAAAATATTTATTAAATCACTATAAGCAACATAATAATTCTGCTATTAGTTAATAGTATGTTTTAATTATACCGGTTACTATATCACTGAATGAATTACATAGAATATAAACTATTCAACTAATACAATTTGCTAAAAAACGATCACATTTATCAACAGTTTTAATGATAACTATCTTATGAATGCTATAACAGCAAAAAAAGAGCCAGGATCAACTGATCCCGGCTTAAACATGATGTAATGTTATAAATTTTACTTCAGAAGTACCATTCGTTTTGTATCAATTTTGGTATTATTTACAATTAACGAATAGAAATAAACCCCCGATGCAAGTTCTGAACCGTCGAAATCATACACAACTGTGCCTGCATTCAGATCCATGTTATTGAACAATATACTTACTTCCCTTCCAAGAATATCATATACCTTCAATGTAACCGTGGC
>CAZQYL010000333.1:0-3091 GCA_964597425.1 uncultured Ignavibacteriales bacterium
TATTATATACAAAAATAGCGCAGAATTGCGGGTTTTACAATGCAAATAGTAGTGTTCTGAGCAAATTAATCACAATTCAATTTTTAAATGCAAAGCAAGCTGAGAAAGCGCAATACCATTTAAGTACCATAAACCTATATCATTTGCAAGTTTTTTAGCATTTACATGGAAATCAGATGTAGTCCAAAAGGCTAAAATGACTGGGTGGAGTATGCCAAAATTCCCAGATTTTGTTCTTTTTAGGTCGTCTATTTTTTTTATGCTGGCACCAACGAATTGACGAATGTCTTTTTCTTTGACATGATTTCCCTCAATAAATCTCTTGGCTTGGCCAACAACCAAAACTTTTGAACCTCTTGTTGTAGCTTTGGGTAGATTTTGGATGTAAAGATCTGTGGCGGTAAAATCAATCCCACCATCATCACTTCCTCCGATTACATCCGAATTGCCCCCCAGTTTTGTTAACACATTACCGCAAAATAATTCAAAATCTTCTGCCGGGAGTTTTTGGAGTTTTTTCAAATATTCGGAAATTGGTTTGTTAAGAAATTTTACATAATATTCGCCATCTTCCTCCTTGATGTCAAACGTAGACTCAATGCCATCTAGAAAATTATCATTTTCTTTTGTGAATAATTCAGCAGCAATATCTTTATTATATTCTTCTATATAATCTAGTATTTCTTCTTCTGAAAAAGTTGGCAATTTGTCAGACAATATTTTTTGCAGAACTAACTCAAGTTTTGTAAATTCCGGTTCAGAACCATTTTCCACAATCAAATTTGCAATATAATATGGATTGGGGGCTTTCAATTTTTTATCAACTTTTCTCTATCCGACATCACAATATCTATTCTCTTTTTAAGTTTGTCCAGAGAAGTTATTTCGTCCGCTGTTAAACCCCTTAATATATCCGGTGCAAGGCTTGAAAGTATCGCCTCTGCTTTAATAATAGTTGGTTGCCAATCTTCGGGGTGATCAGCCTCATACCTTGCTAGTGCCCTTGTTAGGTTACCGTTTGCTGATCGGAACACGGCTAAAGCTGCTTCATCATTTAATATTGGACTTATTTCTCTTACGCTCTTAGCTTCCGGTAATTTTGGATCTTTCAGGTTCCCATCGTCATCTGTTTCTCCAATTATCCAAGTATACATTTCTCTTAGTCGCCCAGTATGTTTGAATTTTTTTTCGGTATCGCTCCAATCAAGCCAAAGTCTTACATCGGGTTTCTTTAAAATCTCCTCAAAATAACTATAAAGTTTTGGCTCTGCATATTCCCCAAATTCCTCATCTTTTTGCATTTGATCTAAAGCTAAATATGAGCGCCAAAGTTGATTTGCAGCCCTTGTTGACAGACCCAAACTTAATGCGGAATCCTGGGGGCTTGAACCGCCTTCTCTTAAAATGTAAACAGCCCTTGCTTTCTGATAAGGACCCCATTCTTTTATTCCTGAAACATGGCGTAAACCAGGTAATATCCATATTGCAGAATCTGGTGCGTTATCTTGATCCAAAAGTAGCACCTCAAGTTCGGTAAAATTTTCTAGTTGTTCAGGATTGAAAGTTTCCTTTCCAGTTTCATGTAATTCAAGTAACCATTTTAAAGCGCTGATTCTTCTATTGCCCTCTACAGTAATATACTTTTTCTCTTTTCCTTCTTCATTTCCCTTCCATTCTCGAACAACAATTTTGTCCATTGGCAAAAAACCAATCGTTTTTATTGTGTCTCTGAGCTCGCTAACCCCAAATTTATCAGTTTTCATCTTATCAAAAGCATCTTTCTGAATTTTGGTTTCAGCGAACCTAGTTTCTAATACACTGTCAATATTATCTCCTAATTCGGCAAATCGTGGATTATTGGGATCTAAGAGTACATCTTTTAAATTAACATTAATCGGTTCTAGGTATTTTGATAAATTTTCCATAATTTTTTATTTAGGTTTATAAAATACAAATTTTGCTAGATTAATTCTATACAAATTAAGCAATTAATACATTAGAGTTTCTTCACCATAAGCGCATTTATGAAAAGCTCACCCTTATATAGATCTTTAATGTCCTCCCTGTGTTCATAGCCCATTTTTTGGAAAAAGCCTTTTGCTGTTTTGCTCACGTGCGAGTATATTTCCGGATTTTTCTGTTCCGCGGCATTGCGTTCAATTTCAGTTAACAGAGTATTCGCAACACCGCACCTTTGATAGTCTTTGCTCACATACATAAAATCCAGGTAACCATCTTTTGCAATTGAAGAGAATCCTGCAAGCTTGCAATCAATTTCAGCCATCACAAAATACTGCTCTTTGATCGCCTTTTCCCAGCTGGGATAGTTTACCGCGCCATCAGCCCAGACCTTTATCTGAGCCGGTGTATAGTCCTTTGCGTTAATGGTGTGCACGGTCGCGCGGTACATTTCAACTATAGCGGGAATATCTTCAAACACAGCGGTTCTTAATTCTATTGGGTGATCTTTCAAGTTACCTGCAGTTCTTTGTTATGGTTTTGAATACTTTTTTCAGTTTTTTCAGCCGCTTTTCCTTTAATCCGCTAAGAGCTTTATCGGTGCATTCGTTAATCACCGCTTCAGCCTTATGATATTGCTTTTCACCATGATTGCTCACTCCCAATATCAGCTTTCGCCTGTTATTCGGGTCAGTTTGGCGCGCAACATAGCCTTTTTTGTTCAGCAGCTCAATTATTCGTGTAACCGAAGCAGTATCTTTTGATGTTTTCTCAGCTATTTCGGTTTGTTTTATATCTCCATTATTTACAATAATATCCAATACCTGCCATTGGTCGAAGGTTATATCGATATTATGCTTTATCAGGCTTAGCTGAACGTATTTTTTGTACTGTTTTAGCGAGCTTTCTATGTTATTGAAAAATATAGCGCTTGAAGAATCATCCGTTTTCATGACAATAATATAATATGATATATCAATAATTGATATATCAATTTATGGTATATTTATGATATTTGCGGTAATCCGAATACGCAAATCATTAGTTATTTTTCACAGAAAGGGTTACTTTTTATCTTTTTTCAGGAATTCATCCGTGAAATGCTCGTTGTGCTTAGCTTTTTCAAATTTTC
>CAZQYL010000334.1:0-3067 GCA_964597425.1 uncultured Ignavibacteriales bacterium
CTCTAAAGAGCGGGGCTACTCAATATTGCATGATTGATTTAATAAAGCATTTTATAATTTTTTATCAAAACCGTATCCTTTCCTCACCAACCCACTCATCCCAAACATAGCTGTAATTTGTGTAGCGGATAAAATACTTCCCGCCCTTTTCTTCCAGCACTTCCGCGGGATACCATACGCCTTTTTGCTCAACCTGCGCGGTGCGTTCCTTCCCCGTTTTTATCCTGTCGTACGCCACCCATTCATTCCAGTAATCTTCATAGCCTGCATACTTAATGTAATAAAAATCATTCTGTGACTTCTTAACTTCTGCGTCATACCACTTGCCTTCCCATGATACTTTTACTTTATCGCCGTTTGAATAATTCACAAAATATATCGGCTGAAGTTCGTTTTTGGTAAAAGTCACCGTTGATTTATCGCTGTAATCGTAAAACTCACACTCAACTTTATTTTTGTCAGCGCTCAGTATTCTAACCGCTGCCATATCTCCGCCTTTGGGTGCCATATAATATGTACCGGGTGCAAAATCACCATTGCCCGCAGTTACACTGCCGCTGGTTTTTGCAAGCGGGGCGGTTTCATCAATTCCGTATAACTTAAATCCGCACATCTGTCTTTCGCGGTACTTCATCGCGTCTCCAAGTTCTGTGCCGGTTTCATTAATTGAAATCATCCCGTCTTTATTTCTATCTGCAAGGGGCAGACCCGAAAAACAATCAATGATTGATTGCGTGAAGGTCCAGTTGGCAGTTGATATGTTGCATGATGCCGCCGAAGTCAGTACAATTACATTTTTACCCGCTGAATTTATTTTCTCAGCTTCATCAAGCAATGCGCCGCTGTAACAACAGTCAGCCAATAACCACACAAGCTTTCCTTTGAATTTATCACGAATGGCATCACCAAGCCAGTTTACGTCAAACCCGGTTTTTTTGTAATTGCCCGTTGTGATATCATAGCTGGCAAAATAAATTCTGCTGTCATCATCCTTTACGCCGTGACCGGCATAATAAAATATAAAGGTCGAGCCCTCCGGCGCTTTTTCAAGCGCGGCAAGTACTGCTGATTTCATCGCATCTACGGTTGCTTCGTTATCTATCAGCAGTGAAACATTCTTCGGCTTAACGCCTTGCGATTTCAGCAATGAGTATAGCTCCTTATCTTTCCGGTTGCGGTTACTGAATGGCGAAAAGCCGGGATCCTTCCACTCCAGCGCGCCTGCAATAACGCCATAAGTATTTTCGCCGGGCTTGATATCAGATGTGATAAAGGTTGTGCCGGATTTCTTTTCTTTTGTGTCACGCGAAGTAAGCTCATTTAACTTCGAGCAGTTGATAAAAAAGGGAAGCAGAATCAGAAGTAATATATATTTTTTCATGCGCTATGGAAAAAGTATTTTGTAGAGACGACCCGCTACGCCTTGCCGAAGGTATGGATGGGTTGTCTCAAATTTGCAGATTATTTGATTTTATTCATTTTCATAAATCAACAATGTGGCTTTTGCTTTCTTATCTTAAATCAATATTCAGCTCCGTTAGGAGCGAAATGTTTGTAGAATATAAAATTAAAAATTATCAGAGCTCCGCTCCGAAGGTCCAAAGGACTCCTTGGGAGAGCCCCTTTGGGGTAGGAGCGACATGTTTAATCCAAAAAATTCAAAGATATTTTTCCTTGAGTTCTCTTTAAAATCTTGAACAACAATATCAGCCTTGGATAAATCCTGGTCGCCATACTGATCAAAACCTACACAAAACATTCCTGCTTTTTTTGCTGCCGCAATACCATTTCCGGAATCTTCGATTACCATGCAGCTATCCGGCAATATATTAAGGGAATTAGATGCATATAAAAATATTTCCGGGTCAGGTTTTGCGTTCTTTATAAATCTGGATGTAACAACTACATCAAAATATTTTTCCAAATTTAATAGATCCAATGTTACCTGCGTCCTTTCATGTGCCGCTGATGTTGCAAGCGCAATTTTTAAATCCAGGTTTTTGAATTCTTCAATTAAGTTAATTACGTTATCAATTAATTTTATTCCGTGTTTTCTGTAATATTCAATTGTTCTTTTAAGTCTTTCATCTACATAATATTCAACCGGACCCGGTAAGGAATATATTCTTTTTAATTCGCCCCAAAATGCTTCACTGCTTCCTCCCCTGAAGTCTTTTACAATATTCTTATCAAACTCAATATTCATTTCATCGAAAAACTGAATAAGGACGATATCCATAATTGGCTCTGAATCAACAATTACGCCATCCATATCAAATATAACAGCTTTGATCATTATTCATTTTTGATAATTTTATAATTGCATTGTTCCAGGATACCGCATGTAATGGGGACTAAAGTCCCGTTTTTTTTTGCATATTATTCCCCGCTCTAAAGAGCGGGGCTACTCAAAAAAATATTTCTTTACGAAACGATATTTATCTGAATATTCTAAGGATCGCCTAATCATATTCTCTAACTTTAATCCTGTTAGTTGAGTTGCCACGACCTTTAGGTCGTGGATTAAGAAAATAAAAATTATGGGCTTTAGCCCCCATTTAAAATAAAATAAATCATGTTCATCCTTTAATCCCTGAATCAGGGTTAATCCTTGAATCATGGTTTTTCTTTGGTACCGGTTTCTTCGCTGCCAGCCGCCACCCGAAAAATCCAAGAACTCCAAGCGCAATCACGCCCATTACTATGGGCAAAAGTACTGTAAGCACACTCATTACAAATGAAGTAACATGCTCAAATGTAGCCAGCAGCCAGTTAGCCCACCCGGCTGTGAAAGCGGTTGACTTCAGTCTTGCCATACTTGCGCCGCTTTTTATCACAGCGGCAGAGCCGCCGCCTACTATAATACCAAGTGTCCACTGAACCATCGGCGGTACATCGGTTATGAACGTTACCGAGAGCAGCGTACCCGCAATTGCAGCCAGCGGTACAGAAATTGTATCAAGCGCGTTATCCAAAACGGGAATATAATACGCGCCAACTTCGGCAACCGTGGCGGTTAAAAAAATTGCGAATGCGGGCCATGAGCCCATCCATTCAAACCCGCCGC
>CAZQYL010000335.1:0-3066 GCA_964597425.1 uncultured Ignavibacteriales bacterium
AATGAAAACTTTCCCCAATAAGCAGGTATTCGATCTCGCCGGTGTAACCGGCAGGTTGTTATCATCATCATATACTCCGCAGTATGATAGTCCGTTATATGAACCAATGCTTGCAGAATTAAATGAGATATTTGAGAAGAATCAGGTTAACGGATTTATTGAGTTTTTATATGATACGAACATTTACACAGGAAAATTACTATATAATATTATATGAGAAATGTTTTAATTTTACTAACTTGCCTGATTCTATCATCATGCATAAGCATTGAAAGAAATATATTTTTAAACCGGGATGGATCAGGAACAGAAAAAATTATAATTAAAATTGATAAATCTTATTTTAAAGGGGACTATAAAAATACCTTTTCAAAGTACTTACCTTATAGCCCTGATAAAGACACTTTAAGGGGTGACTTAGCTCCTAAGCCTTTTGAAGAAGTTTATTATGACTCAGTATATAAATCTGCAATTAAAAACTTGTATTCAGCTGATGCAAAAAATAATACAAAAATTATCGATAATTACGAAATTAACAACTTAACTGATTCAAGCAAACAGATCTTTCTTGAATACCGTTTTAACGATATTACTAAACTTCAGGAAAGATTTCTAAGAATGTTTAAAGAAGATTGGGACGACCTACAATCGATAATTGAAGTTGCATTTGATAACAACCAAGAAACAATTGTATTTGATTACAAACTATATTCAATTGACAGGAGTAAGTATATTCCTTCAGATTCAACAAAAAAAATAGCAGAAGAAAGATTCTCGGAACTATTTGGCAGCAACTCCTTTACATTTAAATTAGAAGTTGATGGGAAAATAATTTCTACAAATGGCGAAAAAATAGACAGTAATTCGGTACAATGGAAAATGCCGTTTCATAAATTTTTTCTCGACCCGCTTGAACTGAAAACTAGTTTTAAGTGATTCTAAAATTTGATACAATCTTTTACACTTATTCCATACATTTGTCATAGATTTTAGAAACATAATCTAATTATCTTTGTTTTATAGGTTAACAATAGTACAAACTAAACAGAAAAATATGTTAAAACGCTTAATTTTACCGCTTTTTTTAATTTCAGCAATAACGGTTCTCACATTCCAGTTTTCAGCCTGCGGTGATGATATTACTACAATAATCAATAATGCCACAACCACTGAAGTAACCGCAAAGGACAGGCTTGATTCTGCCATTGCACAGGCTACACGCAATCACGGCGCCAATACTAAGCTTGTACTTATAATGGGCAAAAATGTTAAAGCAAACGGCAAAACAGAGCTTTCGCTTTTGGGCACGGCAACAAACCCTGATTCAATAGGCGCATGGCTGTATGTATTCAGGGCATCCAATGATACATCGCTCAGGATATATACCCCAAATCCGCTGCCTACTGCCAATGACTGCATTGAGCTTACTGCGCTTTTCACTGTTGATCAATTGGTCAATCTGATACAGGATACTTCAGCACGCAGCATGATATCGGGTGCGCTTGACGTGATAATTTCACAGAATATCTTTATAGCAACGTTTACTTCAACATTACTCAACAGTGATGCTTCAGTAAATCTTGCGGCAACTACAAACCCCATAATTAAATTCGATGAGAGTTTCATTCCGGATACAAGTTCACTGAACGGGAATGTATTCTTTTCAACAGGTACAAATCAATCAAGGAACATGATACTTATGCCTGCGGCAGGTACACTGAATCTTCCGGCATTTATTACAAACCTCACGGGTTTTCCGGCTGATCTTTGGGTAGTGCAGTACAAGAAAACAAATTCTTTGAATCAGACAGAAAGTTTAATTCTAGGAACAGTTGTTCAATCAGGGCAGGTGATGGGAGTTCCGAATATTGGAATACAGAGTCCTGTTATAAATCTTTCGAAGTACGTGAGCGAGTAAAAAAGTGTCACAGCAATAAATTAAAAAACCCCGGTAATACCGGGGTTTTTTGTTAATAATTTTTTCAGATTGTCTTCATACAAACGGGCAGGCCGCAGTGTGACCCGGAGATTTCTCCTCAAGCGGCGGAACTGCATCCGCACAAACCGGCTGGGCAATAGGGCAGCGCGTTCTGAAACCGCAGCCGCTTGGTTTCCTGAGCGGTGTGGGTACATCACCCTTTAATATAACCCGCTCTTTATGCCTGAACTTGGGATTCGGCAGCGGTACTGCCGAAAGCAGCGCTTTGCTGTACGGATGTACAGGATGATGGTACACTTCTCTGCCTGAGCCTACTTCAACTATGTTGCCTAAATACATCACTGCAATTCTTGAACTTATATGCTCAACCACAGATAGATCATGCGCTATGAACATTATGCTCAGGTCAAATTCCTTCTGAAGCTCCTGCATAAGGTTTATTACCTGCGCCTGTATAGATACATCAAGCGCGGATACGGGTTCATCAGCAATAATCAGCTTTGGATTTGTTGCCAGCGCTCTTGCGATCCCGATCCTCTGCCTTTGGCCCCCCGAAAATTCATGCGGGTACCGTTTTGACTGCTCAGGCTGTAAGCCTACTTTTTCAAGCAGCATAGAAATTCTCTCAAGCCGTTCATTCTTTGGCATGTTAGTATGATACAGCATCGGTTCTTCGATTATCTGCCCAACAGTGAGCCTTGCGTTAAGCGATGAATATGGATCCTGAAAGATCATCTGGATAAGCCCGCGGTATTTCCTGATATCATTCCTTGAAAGTTTGGTCAGGTCTATCATTTCGCTGCCTGTATTAAGCAGCACTTCGCCTGTAATATCAACATCAGGTGAAGAAAACTTCAGTATGTTAATAATGGCTTTGCCTAAAGTCGATTTTCCGCAGCCGGACTCACCCACTATTCCTAAAGTTTCACCCTGCTCCATTACAAAACTAACTCCATCAACAGCTTTCACCTCTGCAACTTTACCAAGGAATACTCCCCCGTGAACGGGAAACTTTACTTTCAGATCTTTTACTTCTAATATATTGCTGTTATTCATATCTTAATTTTCATATCTTTTAGCTTCATGAAACTTTTGCTTCTGCTGATCTTTTCATAGCTTCCGGATTT
>CAZQYL010000336.1:0-3064 GCA_964597425.1 uncultured Ignavibacteriales bacterium
TTAAGGAAGAAGTTATCATCGAAGTAAAAGGGCGTGACCTTGTTTCGGGTCTGCCTAAAATGACAGAAGTTAGCTCCATCGAAATTCGCGAGGCTTTGAGCGATCCTGTTAACCAGATGATACGTGCGGTAAAAGTAGCCCTCGAAAACACACAGCCTGAGCTTGCATCCGATATACTGGATAGGGGCATCATGCTTTCCGGTGGCGGGGCTTTAATTAAAGGACTTGATGAACGTATCAGGCTTGAGACCAATCTGCCTGTACACGTAGCCGAAGACCCCTTAACGGCTGTTGTGCGCGGTGCCGGTAAGGTACTCGAGGACCTGCAAAAGTACTCAAAAGTACTGATTAAGAGCAAAAAGTATTAACCCGAATATTGAGGAGCGTAAGCGACGAAATATCCCATAGATAGGCCAAATTAGTTATGAGATTCTTCGCTTCGCTCGCAAATGTATAAATCATAACCAAAAGTTCATTAACACTCAACTCCACTCCATTTAATGAAGATCCTTCTTTCATATTTAGGAAATCTCAAAGAATACATTATATTTTCAGCTCTAATTGTTATCAGTTTACTGCTGATATTCCAGAATGATAACGTGCAGATACGTTTTGTGCGCGTGATTGCTGTTAATGTAATAGGCTCAATACAGGATGGATTTTCCATCATACCCAATATTTTTGAGCTGGAGCGTGAAAATAAATCCCTGCGCGAAACCAATATTGATCTATCCAAAGAACTAAGCATGCTTAAAGAAGCGAAGCTTGAAAATCTCAGGCTCAACCAGATGCTTGAGTTCAAACAGCGAACAAATTACCGAGTTGCCACAGGCAAGATAATCGGCAAAACGCTCATACAGACCAGGAATAACATCACAATAAATATCGGCGAAAATGATTCTGTAAAAATTGGTATGCCTGTTATAACCGATAGGGGACTTGTTGGCAAAATAGTTGCCACAAGCGGTAACTACAGTATTGCTCAGATCTTACTGAATAAGGATCTGAAAGTGAGCGCTAAGGACCAGCGCAGCAGGGTTGATGGCATAATTGCCTGGGATGGTGAAGGTAAAATAAGGATGAAGAATGTATCCAAAAGCGCTGATGTGAAAGTAGGCGATCTTCTGATAACTTCCGAATACAGCAATTCATTCCCTGCAGGTATCCCGATTGGATTTGTGACTACTGATAACACCCTGGATAACCTTTTTAAGAATATTGAAGTAGAGTGTTTTGTGAATTTTCAGACGGTTGAAGAGGTTTTCGTTCTTAAATTCCTTTCAGAAGATGAACGAAGAGACCTTGAAAAAAAATATAATGAAAAGTCTAAATGATGACGAAGAACTGACATGATGGAATATCTGAAATATGCGGGAATTTTACTGGGGCTTATCATCATCCAGAAAACTGCTGTAAGCTTTATTGATGTTACTGAATTCAGAATTACACCTGATCTTGTTATAATAGGCCTCGTGTATGTTGGAATCAAAAAAGGGAAAATTACCGGAAGCGCCGCAGGGTTTGCTGCAGGACTGATTCTCGATATTTTCAGTTTTTCGTTCATCGGGTTAATGGCGTTATCAAAGACCATTGCCGGATTTGCTTCAGGGTTCTTTAATAATGAACAGAAAACCGAGCGTTACTTAAACAGCTATATTTTTGTTATAATTGTTTCTGTCTGTTCGGTGATAAATAACACGGTATATTATATTTTTTATTTCCAGGGAACGAATTTAGTGTTCGTTGATATTCTAATAAGATATGTACTGCCAACAACCGTTTATACTGCTTTATTCAGTGTCATACCGGTTATATTTGCAAGAAGAAGACGTTTTGCAAGATAAAATGTTTTAACGTTTCAATAAAATACATTAATGGATCTCAGCAAAAGAAAAAATTTCTATTACATCTTTTCACTTATTATCGTAATGATAATTGCGGGAAGGCTTGTGCAGCTCCAGCTTATCAACCCCGAAAAATTCGATAAGGATGCTGAGCGTAATTCGGTTAAAACCATTATCACAACACCCGCACGTGGTTTAATATTTGACCGCAACGGCAAACTGCTTGTTGATAACAAACCCTCATACAGTGTAACTGTAGTTAAAAAAGAGTTTGATACAAATAATATTCCCGTTGTCTGCAGTTTGCTGGGTATGGAAGAATCTTACCTGAGAAGTGAACTCAAAAAAATTGAAGGAACTAACCGTTTCATTCCTACAAGGATACAGCGCGATGTTGAATTCAGGATAATTTCATTCATTGAAGAGAACAGGGAATTGTTAAAAGGTATTGACTACAGCATAGATCCAATAAGGCTTTATCCCACCGATTTCCGCGGTTCACATACAATAGGCTACACCAAGGAGATCTCTGAGAGCATGCTGAAAAAGCAGCAGGGCGACTATTACAAGCAGGGCGATCTTATTGGTACCACAGGACTTGAAGCAGGATACGAAAATTACCTGCGCGGTGAAAAAGGATTTGAATTCATTCTGCAGGATAATAAGGGCAGAGAAGTGGGGCCGCTTAATGACGGCAAAAATGATGTTAAAGCAATAAGCGGGTATGACCTGATATTGAGCGTGGATGCGGAAGTGCAGAAGTTCGCTGAAAAACTGCTTGAAGGAAGAACCGGCGGGATTGTGGCAATTGACCCCAACAATGGCGAGATCATCTGCATGGTTAGCAAGCCTGATTATGACTTGAATAATTTCAGCGGTAAACTGAAACCTGAAATTTGGACTGCACTTAATACTGATAAAAAAAATCCATTGTTTAACCGCGCCACTCAGACAAGGTATCCGCCCGGCTCAACATACAAGATGGTTTCGGCACTTGCATCACTGCAGGAAGGAATTTTGAAAACAAATAGTACAATTCCTTGTGAAGGCAGTTTTAGGTTTGGCGATAAGCTATTTGGAGATCATGGTGCATTTGGTTCAATTACAATTCCTACGGCAATTGAGCATTCATCGAACGTGTTCTTTTACAAGCTGGTGCTTCGTATCGGACTTGATAACTGGAACAAGTACGGTCAAATGCTGGGGTTTGGTCACAAAAC
>CAZQYL010000337.1:0-3037 GCA_964597425.1 uncultured Ignavibacteriales bacterium
GTACATGTTTATGCGCGCGTTCAACAATGGAGATTGTATCAATCTGTATATAACCCAGGCGTGTTATGATAGCAAGCAGGTCTTTTTTGTTTTTAAAGCCATTTGCGCCAATAAGCAACTGTGAGGATAGGGCTAGATTGCGGGCATCTTCAATAGAAATATTCCGGGTTTTCATTAATGCAAAAATACATGTTTAAGCATTTATTGTAAGGAAATAAAAATGCCGCTCTTTTTTTGAGCGGCATTAATCAGAGGAAATTGAATTTTAATTAAATAATCTGATCGTTTTAAAACCCAAAACCATCATTACCCTGGTTTTCACGGTTGCTGTCACGTCTTCTTCTCTGCTGGTTTTTATCAGCTTCTCCGAACTTATAGCTTAAACCAAATGTAATTACACGCGTATCTCTTTTTCTTTCAAACTGCTCACGGTAAGTAAGGTCATTGTTAATGTTCACTTTGAATTTAAGTGTATTAAATACATCATTTACTTTCAAAGTTGCGGTCAGTCTTCCGTCAAAGAGTTCTTTCCTTAACGAGGCGTCAAAGGAGCTGAACGGCTCAACGGTTGCCTGTGCGGCAAGTATATCACCTGAATAGAAATAACTGATCTGCAGGCTTAACTGGTATGGCAGGAATAATGATGATGATATCCTGCCGCTCCATGTACTGCCATCATTAACGTATGCAGAAGAGATATTTGAGGCGTCAATGTTTGTTTTATAATAGCTCACACTTCCATTTATGCTCCAGAACTTAACCGGCTGCGAGTTGAAGATAAGCTCTGCGCCGTATGACTTTTGATTGCTGTAATTTGCGAATGTGGTTAGTGTTGTGTTGCTGTCAATAAACTCCCTCGTTCTTGAGATCAGATCACGGGTGTACCTGTAGAACAGCGTAGGCGTTAAGCTTGTGCCCGGCAAATACTGCACAAAACTCAATTCATATGAATCGGTATATTCAGGTTTTAAGTTCGGATTGCCCGAAAAGTAATTATTAGGATCAGTTGCGTTAACAAACGGATTTAACTCCCACATACCCGGCCTTCTTATTCTGCGGCTGTAACTTACCTGCATTTCATTTGATTTGCCAAACTTGGCTGAAATATTAGCGCTGGGAAAAATATCTGTGTAGCTGCTTTTTGATTCTGAATTATTCAGTTTAAGCAGGCTTTTGGTACTTGTATGCTCAACCCTTGTGCCGGCAGTGTAACTGAATATACCAAGAGCACCGGAATATTGCACATAAGCAGCGCTTACAACATCCCTGTATTCAAAATTATTAGTCAGGTTCGGGTTTGTAATATACTGGTTCAGTGTGTAATCATACTCTCTGTTAGAGTAATCGTTTTTCTTATCCCTGTATCTTAATTTATATCCTGTTTCAAGTTTTGCTGTTTCCGTGAACGGATGAACGTAATCAGACTGTAATGAAAGGTCTTTATCATTTATCTTGCTGGATTCCTGTATCAGACCCGGGTTCTGGTTTGATGGAGTGTAAAATGTTTCTTCCGTGTACCCGTTTTCTTCATTATTGTTCTGGGAGTATATGGCGTCAGTAGTTAAGGTCTGTTTCGGATTCTTGAATTTAAAACTGTGGTTCAATGCCAGATCAAGTGTGTTATTCTTTGAATCGACAATATAATCATTAATTGAATAAGAAGTTAACGAACTGTTTACATCAAACGCCTTGGAATCGATCAGTTCACCCCTGCTTCGGGTGGTATTCTGGTACGTCACAGAAAGTCCAAGTGTATTTTGAGGGTTTACAAAATAATCCATTCCGCCCTTCAAAAAATGTGATTTTACTCTTGAATGCCCGTCATATGTTTGCGTAAACAGGTTCTCAACCGTACTTAAATTATTTGTTCTGTTTGTACCGCCGGTAATTACAAAGTTGTTAAGGTTATAACTGTAATTTGTAAAAAACTGTGTATTATTGCTTTTCAGGTTCAGGTTTAGCGCCGCATTGTATTTATCACGTGAACCTGCATTCATCGAAAGATTTCCGTTATACCCGAAAACTTTGGTTTTCTTTGTTACTATGTTTATTATTCCCGATACCCCTTCGGCTTCATACTTTGAAGAAGGGTTAGTTACCAGCTCAACACTTTCAATCTGGTTTGCGGGAATCTGCTCAAGCAATTGCGAGCGGTTCTGACCGTCGAGCCCGAATGGTCTTCCGTCAACCGTGATCTTTACATTAGTGTTTCCGCGCAGACTTACATTGCCGTCAGCATCCACTGAAACGGACGGAATATTTTTAAGAAGTTCTATCAATGAACCGCTTGAGTTCATTGGGTTTTGTGAAACATTGAAAATTTTCTTATCGCCATCAAACTGCATAGCACTTTTTTCCGATTCAACAAGAATTTCTTCTGTGCTTGCAGTACCTGAAGTTAATTTTATGGGTTCTAATGTTACCTCAGATTTTTCCGCACTAAGTATTATTCCCTTTACATTCATTATGCTGTAACCAACAAAGTTAGCACGAACAGTATATTTCCCGAAAGGAATATCCTTAAAAGAAAACTTTCCCTCTTTATCGGCAGTGGTTCCTTTAAGCACAGTTGAATCACCTGCATTAAGCAATGTTACGTCGGCTGATTCAATGGGTACACCGCCGTTCTTATCAACAATTGATCCGATGATCGATCCCGTAGTATTTTGTGAGAAGGCCTGTGAGGAAAAAAATAAAATAACGAGGACTAATAAAGCTGCTGTTTTATTATTCATTAAGTTTGGTAAATGTAATTTTTAAATTACAAAAATGGATGAATTTGTATTTTAATTAATTTAGATACAAATTTACATATAAAGGTTGCAAAAATCCTTCTTTGAACTTGCTAATTTAGAATAATATTATTTGTAAGAGTATGATTTTGCACTAGTTAACAATTAAGCTATCTTTAACTTTTTGACCATTTCTCCGGAGATTTCATCGCTGTAAATTCCATATGCGTTAACCAATGTGCCTTTAATACCGTCCTTTGAAGAGATTGCATATACTATTTCTTCATCATCCGGGTTTGAATCAC
>CAZQYL010000338.1:0-3004 GCA_964597425.1 uncultured Ignavibacteriales bacterium
CTTTTAACATAGATGAATTAATTTCATCATATGCAGATAACCAAATAACAGATCCGGAAACAAAGAAACAAATAGAAGACCTTTTAAGTAAAGATCAGAAGCTAAGTGCCAAATACAAAGCGGAAGTTCTTACAAAAGAGTTATTAAGATCAAGGTTACCTGAAGCGGAGCTTCCCCAAGCAACATATCAGAAAGTGATGTTATCAATTGATAACATGATCGCTGATTCTAAAAAAAAATACAGTACAGCCTCAGTTACTCACGGTATAACAGCCGCGGCTGAAACTGAATATCCCTCATTCTGGCAATCATTAAAAGAATCTTTCACCGAAAAATTCATCGGCGTACCTAGGTATGCATTTGCTGTTCTGGCATTTGTAATTATCGGGGGACTCGTTGTATTTTCAGGCAGCAAAAAAACACGCAATCCGTATATTTTAACCGGCACTGAATCAAGCTTAATGGTGCAGGCAGTTAACAGCTTCCATAAGGTATTAAAGGGAGATGTTAAGCCGCAGCTTACATCAAGCAATGCAGCCGAAGTTGAAAAATACGTGATGGAAAAAGCGCACTTCGATCCGTATATACCGGTAATTGAAAATTACCAGATAGCAGGCGTGGTTTGCAATGAATATAAAGGTCAGGAAATGGCTCATATTATATACAAGAACAGTGACGGCTCTATGTTATATATTATGCAGGTGCCGATTTCAGCGTTAAATAAAAAGAGCGTTGATCTGCCTGATGATGTACAGAAAGAGATAACAAGAGCGCAGTTTTATATGTGCGACCAGGTTGATGAAAACGACTGCACTATGACGCTTTGGTACAAAGAAAACAATGTTTGCGCATCTATGACAACTATGCCCAAGCAGGAAATGTATACAACGTTCACTAGCTTCAATAAATAATAAATTTCTTAACAAAATATAAATATTGTAATGTACAGGTTATTTTTAGTATTAATATTAGCGGCAGCGGTTTCATTCAACTGCTCAAAAACCACAGAGAAAACTGATGTTAAGCCGCAGGATAATAAACAGAATACGCAGCAGCAGAAGCAGGATACAAAGCCCGCATCGGGCAGCTCGTTTGTAGTGAAGGATGTTGATAAAGATGTGACCAAAAATGAGATGGTTGATTTTAAGTGGGATGAGAACGGCAAAGAAATGAAGCTAAGTGATTACAAAGGAAAAGTAATTTTACTCAACTTCTGGGCAACATGGTGCCCGCCGTGCAGGAAAGAGCTTCCGGACCTTTCGACACTATCAACAGAGTTAAAGGATAAAGATTTCAAGATGATCGGCGTATCAGTGGATGATAACCAGGAAGTGCTGAACAGTTTCCTTAAGACAAATAACCTTTCATACACGGTTGTATTTGAACCAAATGAGCTTGTTGCAAAGTATATGACCTCAGCAGGGCAGAACCAGAATGTTGTGCCGCAGACATACATAATTGATAAGAACGGCAAGGTTGTTGAAGCAATAATGGGTTCCAGAAGCAAAGCTGATTTTTTGAGTTTGATAAATAAGTATTTGTAAGAGATATAATTTTTAATTTTGAATTATAAGCCGTCTCATGTTATGAGGCGGTTTTTTTATTTACAGTTGTTGGTGAACTTAAAGACAAGTCATGCAACACCAACAACGGGGGAATTCTTCATGTTACAAACCCCCTAAAATTTTATTGCGCTACTTAATTAAGATAGATTTTTTAGTTTCTGAATACACCTCCTTTCCGGCAGTAACCGTTAATTTATAAAAATAAACTCCGCTTGAATATTTACTGCCATTAAAATCGATCTGATATGTACCTGTATTTTGATTCGTATTTACCAGGATTTCTATTTCTCTGCCTGTTATATCAAATATTGATAACTGTACATTTGAATTGCTCTTTGTTATTTGGTATTTGATGTTAGTTACCGGGTTAAACGGATTTGGATAGTTTTGATACAACATATATTCTTTTGGTACTTCTGTGCTTATCTGCTGTAAACCCAAAAGAAAATTCGTATCTCCTCCATTAGTTGTATGGATACCACCATTAATAATCAAACTGTTATTTTGATTTAAATATGATGTATATGACCAGCCTGTATTTTTATTGATAAATTTTATATAAGAATACCCGGGAATTCCAAAACTTGTATCAGGTATTTGAAATAGCCAGTTATTACCGCTGTTTATTGTTCTGTATAAAATTCCTCTAAATCTTCCACTACCATAAAATACACCTCCTCCACAACCCCAAATGGTATCACTATTTATAACTGAAATTCTTGTTATACTTGAACTTACATTAATTCCCCCGCTTGGCAAAGTCTGAGTAACCCAGCTTAAGCCGCCATCTGTGGTTTTTTTCATATCGCCATTGGCTTTCCAGCCCGTTAGGCTATCTATAAAATATATATCCATAAACCCCCCGCCGGGTACAGGTGACCAGTTTACTCCGCTGGTGGTGGTTTTGTATAAATTGTTTTGAAAGACCATAAATCCGATACTCCTGTTATACATATATATCCTCGTTGGATTTACTCCTCCACCTGTAAATTGTCTTACCCAGTTCGCACCTTTATTCGTACTCCTGTATATGCCGCCATCTACTGCAATGTTATCAGCAAACCAAATAGTATCTTCATTTAATGCAAAAAAATCTCTGGCATTGGTACCGGGAGGAATGTTTAAACTTGTCCAGTTCAATCCACCGTTTGTAGTTTTTAATAAACTGTTACCTCCTGCATATCCTGTATCTTTGCTCAAAAACTGAACTCTGCTAAAACTTTCTACTGTAAATGTATATTGTCTATAAACTATACTCCAACTTTCTCCGCTATTGGTTGATTTTAAAATATAGTTTGTATCATTTGATGTGTATCGTGTAACAGCAAAACCATTTAAGCTATCGGCAAAAGTAATATCTGAAATAGTTCTTCCATTCAGACCAGGCATAAACTGCTGCTGCCATGTGCCGTTGGGCATATTTAAAGGCAAAGCAAAGC
>CAZQYL010000339.1:0-2984 GCA_964597425.1 uncultured Ignavibacteriales bacterium
CATAACATTTTCCTTCGAAAAGTTTTCCTTTAACTTCAGGATCATGAGAATAATTCACTATCCCGCCGTTCAGCTGGTAAACATCTTTAAATCCCTGCTGCAAAAGGTAACCTGAAAGCTTTTCGCATCTTACTCCGCCGGTACAGTATGTTAAAACTTTTTTATCTTTAAATTGCTTGAATTCATTTTCAACCCAATCCGGAAATTCACGGAAGGATCTAACAGGGGGGCGTATGGCATTCTTAAAATGTCCCAGGTCAAACTCATAATCCGTTCTGCCATCAAGTATTATTACATCATCCTGCTGCATAAGATCAAGCCATTCTTTCGGCTCAAGATGTTTCCCGCTGAGTACGTTCGGGTCAAGATCTACGGGCAGCCTGAAAGTAACAAGCTCCTGCTTAACCCTAACATGCATTTTTTTAAATACATGCCCGTGCGTTTCATCAATTTTAAACCACAGATCATTAAAGCGGCTGTCAAGCTTCATATGCTCCATGTACTTTTCAGTCTGGCTTTGTGAACCGCTGCATGTGCCGTTAATGCCTTCGGGGGAAATTAATATCCTTCCGCGCAAACCAAGATCCCTGCAATATCCCAAATGCTCTTCAGCAAAGAACTCGGGATTATCGATCTTGACATACTTGTAATACAATAATATTCTATACATATAGGCAAAAATATCAAATTAATGGGCAAATAAAAATGAACAATAAAATTCTGAACTTTCACGTGTTTTATGCTGTTTTTAAAGATAATTAAGCATAATATTTGCTAATGAAAAATAATGATCCGAAGGAAGTAACTGAGACTATAGACCACAAAGTACTTGAAAGTGATGAGCTGAAAGCTGAACTGAGCAAGGGAAACTACGCGGCTGAAAGCGGTTTTAGTTTAAGACGTACCTTTACAGCTTTAAAATACCCAAACTACAGACTTTGGTTTTGGGGACAAATGATCTCCATGCTTGGGACCTGGATGCAGATCACTGCACAGGGATTCTTGATTTATGATATAACACGCTCACCGGTGTATCTTGGTTATGTCGGGTTTGCCTCAGGTCTCCCTACATGGGTGTTCATGTTATACGGTGGGGTTATTGCTGATAGATTTTCCAGGCGAAAAATATTGGTAATTACACAATCAATAATGATGGCACTTGCGGCTATTCTGGCAATTTTAACTTTTACATCTTTGGTTCAACCATGGCATATTATTGTATTGGCATTTCTGCTGGGTACTGCAAATGCATTTGATGCACCTTCAAGGGTATCATTTGTAAACGAGCTTGTTGATAAACCCGATCTTACAAATGCAATTGCGCTAAATTCCACAATGTTCAATACTGCAACAGCTACCGGACCCGCAATTGCCGGTATTGCATATGCTGTAGCAGGACCTGCATGGTGTTTTACGATCAATGCAGTATCCTTTATAGGGGTGCTCATAGCATTAAATAAAATGAAACTTAAGAAACATGTAATTTCATTAAGCGGCAGGTCTGCATTTGCTGAAATAAAAGAAGGGCTAAAGTATATTGCCAGAGAACCAATTATTAGAGTGATCTTTTTAATGGTAGCCTCTATGAGTCTGTTCGGTCTTTCATTTGCAACCCTGCTTCCGGCGTGGTCTGTAAATATTCTCGGGGGTAATTCGGCTACAAACGGATTTCTGCAGTCAGCCAGGGGAGCCGGCGCACTTGCGAGCGCTCTTTTCATAGCATCACTTGGCAGGTTTGAGTATAAAGGTAAATTACTTACAATCGGTTCAATTGCATTCCCTGTGATGATGTTCACATTTTCCTTTGTTCATATCATTCCGGCATCATTGATGATAATTTTCGCATTAGGCAGCGCTTTAATTCTGGCAATGAACATTGCAAACTCTCTTGTGCAGACATTGGTACCCGACCATTTGCGAGGACGGGTTATGGGTGTATATACACTTACTTTTTTCGGATTGCTTCCGATTGGCTCACTGATGATGGGAGTGCTTGCCGAGCATTTTGGGGAAGCCGAAGCAATTCTGCTCAGTTCCGTTGTTACTCTGCTAGTTGCTCTTCTTATATTCTACTTTGTACCCGCAATCAGAAAACTTAAATAACTGTTTTCTCTTCAATTAAATTCGTTTTTTGTATGACACTTATCATAGTAATAGAATGGTGAGCTGTGTTATTTTTGTATGAAGGCTGTAATATTGTTTCTCAATTTAAGATGTTATGAAAGTTCAAAACAGCAAAAGCTTGATCTCAGATCCGGAAAGTAACTGGGAATTATTTAATGAATTCAGAAAGAACATTGTAGGTTGTAATAATGAGTTCAAGACTCCCTATGGAGTTAAGAAGCTGGTATACGCAGACTGGACTGCCAGCGGAAGATTGTACAAACCGATTGAAGAAAAACTTTCAAATGAATTTGGCTCACTGATTGGAAACACACATACAGAAACTAATGTTACAGGCTCATCAATGACCCTTTCTTATCTTAAAGCAAAACAGATCATCAAAAAGCATGTAAATGCTGATGAAAATGATGTGATAATCGCAACAGGCTCTGGTATGACAGGCGCTTTACTGAAACTACAGCGTATGCTTGGGTTTAAGGTTCCTTCAAGGCTTAAAATATATTTTAATATCCCAGATGAACAGCGCCCTATTGTATTTATCACACATATGGAGCATCACTCCAACCAAACAACCTGGCTTGAAACAATTGCTGATGTTGAGATAATTGAACCTGATGAAAACGGACTTGTTAAACTTGAGCACCTTGAAATTCTTTTAAAAAAATATCAAAAAAGAAAGATCAAAATTGCTTCAATAACTTCGTGCAGTAATGTGACAGGGGTATTCACACCATATCATAAGATCGCGGAATTAATGCACAGGTACAATGGCTGGTGTTTTGTTGATTTTGCATGCTCCGCTCCATACATTGATATTGATATGCACCCCGAAGATCCGCTTGAAAAACTTGATGCAATTT
>CAZQYL010000340.1:0-2977 GCA_964597425.1 uncultured Ignavibacteriales bacterium
CCGGGAGTTATTCAGTTGATTGGGATGGCACGGGATTTGCAAGCGGAGTGTATTTTTATTCGCTTATAACAAATGAGTTTGCGGAAACTAAACGTATGGTTTTGATTAAATGATTCTAATCCTGAGGAGCGTTAGCGCTAAGCCTTAATCCCGTGTAGCGGGAGGAAGGACGAAGGATCTCGCTTTTGGAATGAGATCCTTCGCTTCGCTCAGGATTTAAAACTATCCGCCTATAAGATTTTTGTATTCTTCAGGTGAAAGCAACGAATCAAGATCACCCATGTTTGACATTTCAATCTTAACCAGCCAGCCTGCACCGTACGGATCCTGGTTTATGCTTGCTGGATTATCATTCACTGCTGAATTGAATTCAGTTATCTTCCCTGAAACCGGTGCATACATATCGCTAACAGTTTTGACTGCTTCAATAGTGCCGAAAGAATCACCTACTGCAACATCATTGCCAACTGTAGTTACATCAATATATATGATATCGCCAAGCTCACCCTGTGCATAATCAGTTACGCCTACTGTGCCTGTATTGCCATCAACTTTTACCCATTCATGCTCTTTTGTGTACTTTAAACCTTCTGGAATATTCATTTTATTAAAATATTAAATTTTGAAAATAATTTGTTTTAGTTTTTAAATGCTATTTAACTCTTTTTATTACTACAATTGTTTTATCATCTGAATACTTTCCGCGATTTGAAAATTTCTGCACATCCTCAATTATATGCGCGCATATTTCTTTTGCAGTAAAATTCTTGCTGTTCAGTATCACTTCTTTCAGACGGTCTTCACCGTAGAACTCGAACTTAGTATTTGCAGCTTCCACAATACCATCAGTATACAACACTACCACATCATTCTTGCTAAGGTACAATGAATCAGTATTGTAATCCTGTTCAGGCGCCGGACCAAGTACCGGACCCGTAGCATCAAGTGTTTCCATGCTGTTTGTTTCGTAATTAAGGTGAATTGGTGGATTGTGTCCCGCGTTTACATAAAGACACAAGCCCTTTGTATCTTTATAGAGCTCCATGTAAAAAAGCGTTAAAAATCTTTCATCCGGGAAGACCCTGTGAACAAGACTGTTGATCTTCTTCATAACAGCGGTCATCTTCAGCTCATTTTCGGTTCCCATTTTAAGCGCGCCTGATACATACAGCGCCTGCGCCGCCGCTGAAAATCCTTTTGAAGCGGCATCACCAATGGCGATACCAAGTTTATCTTTCTCATTGCCAAAGGTCAGGTAATCAAAAAAATCACCGCCAACAATTCTATCGGGAATAGATATACCGAAAATCTCATAATTTGCGAAGCTGTATTCATGTTCTGGCAGAATGCTCCTCTGAATATCACGCGCTTTAACCAGGTCCTTTTCAATTGCCCGCGCTTTGGTTTCAATACCCCTGGTGCGAAGCATTGAGCTGACCGAAGTGCTGATGATATTCATAGTATTCATCAGGTTTATGTTCATTTCCCTGGAATTGAAAGCCATTATGTACTGGTATAACAACTGATCCTTGCCATCTTTATCTTTTGTCTTAAATCTTTCGCCAATTCCTGTAGCTGAAAACAAGTGAATACCCAGGTTACTCAGATACTGGTCCGTTTCTTTTGCAAGCACAGACCTGTTTTTGCCTACTTCATAGAATATCGGATAGTCAGTTAATTTTAAAGCGTAACCCTTCCTGATCTTTTCAACTTCGCCGTGCTGTTCAGCCATGATGTAGGAAGACCTGCTGTCGTTAAGCTCCCACAGCCTGCCGCCGGTGATCTCAATATTTTCGTGATTGATAACTTCCTTCAGCACGTAGCTTAAAAGCTGTTTATCGCTTTCGAAATCCGGGAAATGCTTAAAAGCATTTTCGAGTGTTTTATATAATTTACGCTGTTCCAAATAGTTTCTAACTTTCCTTGATCAGTTTCTTTTCTTTATAAAGCTGCCCCATTTCAGCGCCAATTACAAATGTAAATGATGAATAATACAGCCAGAATATTACCGCAACTATTGCAGCATAAGCTCCGTAAACTCTCTGGTAATTGGCAAATGAAACCAGGTAAAAAATGAATATATATTTCAGTGTTTCGTAAAGAATTGCAGCAGTGATGCTTGAAATTAAAGCTACTTTCTGGCTCACAAAACCCTGCGGTACAAGTTTAAATATTAAATAGAACATTATAAATGTAAATATGAGTCCAATAAAGTGAGTTAAAAGGGTACTGGTAAAACCAAGATTCAATATAGCATCACCAAAGAAGGATTTATCGATAGCCTGGAAGATTGATAATATAAATGTTGATGAAAATGACAGCAGAAACACAATAAGGATCAAAAAAACCATTCCAATATCCCGCAATTTAACCCATAAATAGAAAGTATCGCTGCGGGTTTTGTATATCCTGTTCAGAACATCACGTATTGTGCTGAAAAGACCGCTTGCTGTCCATAAAATACCAATTGAGCCGATAATTGCCGTCAGGGTAGAATTATTTGAAAGCTCATCCAGTGCCCCAAGTATCAGATTCATAATTTTTACCTTGAACTCAGGGGTTAAGCCAACTGCTTTGTTAAGCGCATCATTTAAATATACTTCTGCGCCTTCGCGCTGGAGGTAAATGCCAAGAATAGATGTAAGTATAAGTGTAATGGGAATGATGCATATAATAATATTGAACGCAATGCTTGCTGACATTATCCAAACATGATCTTCATCAAATTTATTGTAGAACCCTATGGCATAATATTTCAGCTCTTCGTAAATCTTTCTGAAAATTACCTGCTTTTTATTAGGTACTGTCCTTTTCAAGAAAGTTTTCCTGCGGATTTTTCTACGTTCTCAATAAAACCTTCACGGAATATCACATCGCAAACTGCATTGATATGTTCACTCATCAAAATATCTTCATCTATATGCTTCACATTTTTGCGAATTGCATTATATGCCGCACCGGTACCTTTACCGCATTT
>CAZQYL010000341.1:0-2966 GCA_964597425.1 uncultured Ignavibacteriales bacterium
AACGCTTTATATTTTTCAAGGAGTGTAATTCCGTTTAACAGGGATAACTCCAAAGCAGAATATTTCAAGCATATTGGTCTGTATGTTTACAGAAAAAATTACCTGATAAAACTCATAAAGACGAAGCCATCCAGATTGGAGTTAACAGAAAAGCTTGAACAGCTCCGCATAATGGAATCAGGCGAAAAAATTAAAGTAATTGAAACAAAGATAGATTCGCATTCTGTAGATACACTTGCTGATTTGAGAAAGATCAAAAATATTATCACAGGAAAATAAATGGCAGATTGTGTTTTTTGCAAAATAGTATCAGGTGAATATACTTCGAGTAAAATCTATGAAGATGATTCAATTCTTGCATTAATGGATATTCAGCCCGTAAACGAAGGACACATTCTAATAATACCTAAGAAACATGTTGAATTGATCGCGGATCTTGATGACGAAACATCAGCAAAAATGATGAATCTTGCTAACAGGATAAATAAAGCACTAAGAAAATCAGGCGTAAAGCTAGAAGGAGTTAATTATTTTCTTGCCGATGGCGAAGCAGCCGAACAAGAAGTTTTCCATACGCATTTACACCTGATTCCCCGTTTCAAAGATGATGGATTCGGGTTCATTTTTCCCGAAGGATACAGGATTATACTTCCGGAAAGAAAAGAGTTAAATGAAATTGCTGAAAAAATTCAAAAATGCATGACATAATATGCATAAAATTATTACTCCGCTTGCAGGCTGCGATGTATTTATATTGAATGAGCGTAATGAATTGTTACTTATCCAAAGGGCTGATAATGGTTTATGGGCTTTGCCCGGCGGTTACCAGGAACTAGGCGAAACCCCAAAAGAATGTGCAATCAGGGAATGCATGGAAGAAACCGGATTTAATGTTGAGATACTTGATTTAATAGGAGTATTCAGTTCATTAAAATATGAGCTAAAGAATTACCCGGTAAAGGATATTGAGATATGTCATCTGTTCTTTTTGGGAAAAGTAATCAGCGGTAAAGAAATGACCTCGGTTGAATCAAAAACCATAAATTGGTTTCCTGAAAACGCATTACCTCAGCTTTCCGACGGACATGAAATAAGGATCAACTATGGGTGGAAGTATATTAAAGATAACAAAAAAACACATTTTGAATAATTTTTTAAATTATAACATAACTTGAAAAACGTAAAATACATTTTTTTAACCGGCGGCGTTGTTTCTTCATTAGGCAAAGGTATTGCCGCCTCATCGCTTGGTTTGCTGCTTAAATCCAGAGGTTTAAGGGTCACGATACAAAAGTTTGACCCGTATATTAATGTTGATCCGGGTACAATGAGTCCCTACCAGCACGGGGAAGTATTTGTGACCGAAGACGGGGCTGAAAGTGATCTTGATCTGGGTCACTATGAGCGTTTTATGGATATGGATATGTCCAAAGCGAACAATACCACCACGGGTCAGGTATATTACGAAGTAATTTCACGCGAGAGGCGGGGTGATTACCTTGGCGCGACTGTTCAGGTGGTTCCCCACATCACAGATGAGATAAAACGCCGAATGACGAAGCTTGGTGACTCAAAGAAATTTGATGTGATTATAACCGAAATTGGCGGCACGGTAGGTGATATTGAATCACTGCCGTTCCTTGAAGCAATGAGGCAGTTAATGCTGAAGGTTGGCAGGGAAAATTCGCTTTCAATTCATTTAACATATGTACCGTTCATAGAAGCTGCAGGTGAAATTAAGACCAAGCCAACACAGCACAGTGTAAAAACACTGCTGGAAATTGGTATCCAGCCTGATGTACTGGTTATACGCAGTCACATGGGCGTATCACAGGAAATAAAAGAAAAAATAGCGCTCTTCTGCAACGTTCAGACAAATTGCGTAGTATCTGCAAAGGATGTTTCCACAATTTACCAGGTACCATTAGAGCTTTTACGCGAAGGACTTGATGATATTGTTGTAGATAAACTTCATATTAAAAACGGCAAAACGAATATTGCCAAATGGAAAAAACTTGTAAGCAGGATAAATAATCCAAAGAACACAGTTACAGTTGGCATTTGCGGTAAGTATAACATGGTTCCCGATGCATACAAGAGCATACTTGAATCATTTGTACATGCAGGTGCAGAAAATGACGTTAAAGTGAATATAAAATGGGTATCAGCACAGGATCTTGAAAAAGATAAGAACACAGGTAAGTATCTAAACGGAATAGATGGATTGCTTGTACCATACGGATTTGGTGAGCGCGGTACCGAAGGAAAAATTCGCGCTATAAAATACGTACGCGAAAATAAAATTCCGTTCTTTGGTATTTGTTTTGGGATGCAGCTTGCGGTTGTTGAGTTTGCCCGCAACGTGCTTAAGCTTAAAGATGCCAACAGCGCTGAAATAAAGGAAACAAGCAACAATGTAATTGACCTTATGGAAGAACAGAAAGGTATCACAGAAAAAGGCGGCACCATGAGGCTTGGCTCATATGCATGTACTGTTAAACGCGGTACAAAGACTTTCGCGACTTACAAAGCGATAAATATTCACGAGCGCCACCGCCACAGGTATGAGTTCAATAACCGCTTCAGGAAACAGTTTGAAGACGCCGGAATGATATTTTCGGGAATTAATCCGGATAAGGATCTTGTTGAAATAATCGAAATACCAAATCACCCGTGGTTCATAGCGTGCCAGTTCCACCCGGAGTTGAAATCAAGGGCAACAAAGGCTCACCCGCTTTTCCGTGAATTTGTGAATGCATGCAAGAAGAAAAAACGCTCGAAGAAATGATAAGTGGTGTCCGAATAACGTTCGATAATTCATGAAATGATCGATAATGAAATAAACAAAAAGCCCGGCAATTGAGCCGGGCTTTTTTAATGATCTTAAATAACAATTACATACTTGATTTCTTTACGTCCTGGCCATCGCCTTCATATTTTGATGGACATTTGGTAAGTACTTCGGT
>CAZQYL010000342.1:0-2961 GCA_964597425.1 uncultured Ignavibacteriales bacterium
CAGATTGTTGATGCGGTGCTTTAAGTTTGAGCTTAACTGAATACCGTGCGGCTCTGTGCCGCCATAATCTACATCGCCAAATACGGGGTGACCCATCGAGCTCATATGTACCCTTATCTGGTGTGTACGCCCGGTGTGCAATCTAAGACTCACTAGTGAAGTAAAATCAAATTCCTTAATCACTTCATAATCAGTGATGGCATTTTTGCCATTTTCTATCACTGCAAATTTTTTGCGGTCTTTCGGGTTTCTGCCAAGAGGCTTTTCGATTCTCCCCTTCTTGGTTTTAAAATGACCCCATACAATCGCGTGATACTCCCTTTCAATATCGTGCCGTGAAAACAATTTCGAGAGCCTGCGCTGGGTGTCTTCATCCTTGGCAACTACCATGATACCAGAGGTATGCTTATCAAGCCGGTGGACAATACCCGCGCGCTCATCGCCGCCTTCATCTTCATCGCCGTTTAAGCGCGGCAGCTTCGCTGCGCCCTCGCCCATATAATACATCAGCGCGTTCACAAGCGTACCTGAATAATTTTTATACGCCGGGTGTGTTACCATTCCCGCCGGTTTATTAACTATCATCAGGTAATTATCCTCGTACAAAATATCCAAAGGGATATTTTCAGGCTTTACGTCTTCTTTATCTGGTAAATACGGCAGGGTAATTTCTATGAGATCATTTGGCTGTACAACGTAATTGGCTTTTATCTTTTTGCCGTTCACTTCAACACAGCCATCGGTCATTGCATTTTTTATCTTTGTACGGGAAGAATTTTCAATGTGATTTACGAGATACTTATCAATTCTTATTTTCGATTGGCCCGCCGGGACCTGTACCAGCATTTTCCGTTGTATCTTCAATTTGGATACTCTCGCTTAAAGAATTGTTAAAATTATTTAATGATTTATTGTTCACTTCATCACCGCTCTGTATGGAATTCTCCTCAAGCACGATCTTATCGGGCTCTATGGGATACTCGCCATCAACAGGCGGCGATACCTGCGTATCATCACCAATTACGGGAACAGGTTCGTTGGTCTTGAAAATCCTGTTATGGAAGAAAAGGATTATCAAAAATCCCGCTGAAACAGATGCGTCAGCGATATTCCATATCGGCCACGTTGTGTACGTTCGCCCAAGTATCGTGAAATCCCAGAACTCAACCTGCATGAAATCGACAACCTTACCGTTAAACAGCGGCGCGTAATTATAAATCACGCCGTAAAATGTTCTGTCAATCAGGTTACCTATGGCACCTGCCAGAATAAGCGCAAGCGAAAGCCTTATCAATATGCCGTCTTTCCTGTGCTTAAATATATAGAAGAAAATGAAAAGCGATGCTATTATAGTAAATATGGTAAGGAACATCTTGGGACCCACATCAATGCCGAAGGCCATTCCCGGATTTTCGATAAAGGTAATTTTTACAATCTCGCCTATCAGCGGCTTTGAGGAGCCGTAGGGCATACCTTTTAAGTTAATTCCAAGTGACTCTATCTTAATTCCTTTGACCATCAGTTTGGTAACCTGGTCAGCAATTACAACAAGCAGCGTTATGAATAATACTTTCAAAAATTTTCCTTTTTCACTTTAATGTCACCTGAACATACTTCAGGATCTGTTTTACTGGAAACCTGTCTAAAGGTTTCACCTAAGGCGTTGCGCCTTATGGCTCAACTCGATAATGTCTGCTTGCAGTTAATGCAGTGTGATGTTATTGGCACAGCTTCAAGTCTTGCTTTGCTGATAGCCTTACCGCATGAAATGCAAAGACCGTAGGTCTTCTTGGCAATCCTCTCAAGCGCATTTTCAAGGTAGAACAAATGCTTCTCATCGCGCTGAATGAACATGTACGCCTTCTCGCGCTCCATTTCGTCACTTCCCTGCTCAGCCATATGCATGCTGAAAGTGGAATTATCGCCAACGTAGTCGCCTGTGTTCTCATCTATCAATGATTCCCTCAGCCTCCTGGCGTTTTCAAGGATCTCGGTCTTCTGTTCAACAATAAGCTCAGTAAAGAACTTCAGGTCGTTATCGGTCAGATATGTTTTGCCTAGCGGTTTTCCGTTCATTCCATTTGTCGTTTTATGCTCATTCTTGTTCGCTGATACCTTACTAACCGTTTTTTTCGTGTTAGCAGTTCCTTTACTTACAGCTGCGGATTTCGTTCCACGGCTTTTTGCCGCAGGCTTAACAACCTTTTTCTTTGTTACTTTTGCTGTGGTTGTTTTTTTCTTACCGCCTGTTGTTTTTGCCGCGGTTTTCTTTTTTGGTTTTGTATTGCTGCCCGCCATATTATGATTCCTTATTGTGTTTTTTGATGCCGATCCCGTGTAATACCGGAATTTTATGAATTATTATAAAAACTTTTTAATATCTCTTTTAACATGTCGCTCCAATGAAACAAACCTGAAACTTGAAACCTGAAACCTGAAACCTGAAACCTACCCCACCTTCTCAACCGATACCTTACAATTCCTGCCATTGATATTCAGCTCTTCGTAGCCGTTTATCTTATCCTTATCGCTGCCTGCTTCATCAAGTGAAACTGCCGTTATCTGCTCCGATATAAAATTCTTGCGGGAAGTGATTATTCCGCTGAGTTCTTTATCAGCAACGAAGTTTATCTTTACCTTATCATTAACATCCATGTTTCTTTCCTTGCGGATATTCTGCACCTTGCTTACAAACTCACGCGCTATGCCTTCGCTCACAAGCTCATCATCAAGCTTGGTATCAAGCGCAATGGTCAGGTTATCCTGTGATTCAATTACCCAGCCTTCGATGTTCTCGGTCTGTATCAGGAGGTCATCCATGGTGAAATCATACCCGCCGTAGGCTGTTTTGCCTTCAGCTATCACCTGGTTCAGATTTTCCTGCGGAAGCTCAATTGCAAGCTGAGCGACCTTCTTCACATCCTTGCCGTAACGCGGACCCGCTACCTTAAAGTTCAGCTT
>CAZQYL010000343.1:0-2942 GCA_964597425.1 uncultured Ignavibacteriales bacterium
CACCTAAGAGAACTGAATATAATAAACACTTTAAAGCTAAAATTAAATCCGCTTTAAAAAACGTTACCGCTGCTAAGAAAAAGGACGAAGCTGAAAAAGAACTGAAAAAAGCTGTTAAAGTTCTGGATAGAGCTGCTGTAAAAGGTATTATTCATAAGAATAACGCAGCTAACAAAAAATCCAAACTTACCAAGACAGTTAATAAAATGAAGTAATCTCTGAGTCATCTGTTTTACGGATAACACAGATCATAAAGTATAACTGAAAAAGGAGCTAATTAGCTCCTTTTTCTATCAGAGCATTACCTTTATTAATCAGCCACTCTTTGTTTATTGTTTCCGCTGACTCAATCTTCTTAAGCAGCAAAATTACATCATCGTTATCACTTGAAACCTTCAGCTTCAGCAATTTTGAGTAATACTCCAGAAAATTTCTGTTTGTATTCATTACCAGATCAGAAGCAGTTTCATTTCTTTTTATGTAATGTCTGTACGTATCAATTATATAATATGCTTCCTCAGTCATATTCAGCTCATAGTATATCATTAACAGGTAATTTTTCACTTCAAGTTTTATGTGTGTCTGCTGAAGATTGATCTTTGCAATATATACAAGTGCTTTCTCAAACGCCCTGCGGTAAAAATTCAGTTTCGCATAGCAGAAATTTACAATATCATCCCTGTCATCCGGGTGGAGTCTGGCGGAATAGTTGTTTATGAATTCTCCCGCCATATCATATTTTTTCATACGGGTGCGGTTTGTTACAATGTTAATAAAATAATAATACGGAAGGTACCCGCCTTCATTGAGCACTCCTTTTTCAAGCATCATATCGTAAAAATTTCCGATCTCAGTATAATATTTTGTTTCTCCGTTGTGCGCTTTTCGTATCCCGAAGTTTATAAGCGCGAGATAGGCATTGAGCTCAGTATCCCTGTTGAGCCTGGCCGGAGCCTGCTTGAGGGCATCCTTGAGTTTTACATAGTATTCGTGTTCCTGTTTCAGATCTATCAGAAGTGTATTTGCTGTTACTTTAAGTGAATAATCACCAAAGAAATCGTTTTCTTCTGCAGCTTTAAGAATTTCAAGAAGAAGCGGCATTTTAAATTCTGCCCGGTATAGGTGACTGGCATTTATCATATCGCCGTACATTCTAAGTAATTTAGAAACGGAATATTTAACAAATATTCCGGATTCTTTCCTGTAGTAGTCCAGTACCTTTTTGTAATCCCTGTCAAGATGATAATCTACTGCACTGCCGTATAACCTGTATAGATCATATGTGCAGTCTGATTCTCCGGGTTCATTGTTTCCAAGAAACTTTTCTTCTGTACCGGCAAATAGTTTCTCAAACTCTGCATCAAGTCCGCGCTGCCTGTATTGTTGAACCAAAGCAAGCTGTTTTTCATTTTCCTTACCCGTAAAGGAATTGTATACCAGGAATTCATCTGCAAGTTTTGTAAGATTTGAAATAAGCTTGCGCATGTAAGCATCATTATATTTTGCTGATGCCTGGAGTTTTTCAAAGATCTTCTCTTTTGTAAATTGTCTGCCGCTGAATTTTGGCGCAAACATTTTTATTTCCTCAAAGAACTTTACAAGATAAGCGCCATTGTTGAAATACGGCGAGTTAATGAAGTTCTCGAAATCCCTGAGTTCATCCTTCGAAAATGTCCGCAGTAACTTAGTTAATTTCGTGTTTTCCATAGCTCATTTTCAGTTCACACAACTATATTGCAAAAATACTTAAAAATGGCAATAAATCATAATTTTGAAGAGTTTTCTGGCTGCAATTTAACGTTTCAATTCACATTTTAATATTAGTTTCTTTTGATTGAGAAAAGAATAAACTTAGTTTTGGATCAATTAAACGCGGACCGGAAAATGAAATATCACATTGCAGTTTTACTCTTTTTATTATTGGTATCTGTTAAAGTAAATTCACAGGGCGGTTGGTATCCTCTCCAAAGCGGTGAAACAGAACACATAATTTCAATTCAATTCATTGACGCTCAAACGGGATATTACATCAGCACTTCAAACGCATGTTTCAGAACTACAAACGGTGGAGCTCAATGGAATCTGGTTGAAACCTTTGCAGCAGATATCAGTGATATGAAATTTCTGAATGCTGTTACAGGGTACATTTCAGCCTGCGGAGGAAATGTTTACAGGACAACCAATTCTGGTCTTTCCTGGAATTCATTCTACACCGGTTCATCCTCATGTCTTAGTTCAATATTCTTTCTTAATTCCCAAACCGGGTGGGTAACCGCTGAAACAAATAGTGTTATTAACGGTGTGTATAAAACTCTTAACGGTGGAGTGAACTGGTTTTTAGTTAGTTATGTGCCCGGAATTGAAAGATGCTACAATATACAGTTTATCGACAATCTGACGGGGTGGACAGGTGGAAGAAAGATTAACTATGACGGTCTGTTCTTCAGAACTACAAACGGCGGCGCTAGCTGGATAGAAACCCTGAATTCAACAGAGATAGTGGAGGATTTCACTTTTTTGAATTCCCAAACCGGCTGGGCAATCAGAGGAGGTGATGTCTTAAGATCGACAAATGGCGGGATCAACTGGATTGGGCAGGTTCATGTAACAGGTCGTTTTAGTGATTGTCTTTTTATTGATGTTAACACAGGCTGGGCGCAGGGACTTACAGGGTCAGACGGTATAATATACAAAACTACAAATTCAGGGCTCAATTGGACTTCACAAACCGCAGCCGGGGCTTACAATCTGCTTGCCATGTATTTTATTAATGCTGAAACCGGGTGGACAGCAGGACTGCTGGGCAAAATGTATAAAACTACCACCGGCGGCAACCAGCTTACAGGCGTATCAATTAACAATGAAGATATTCCATCTTCATATTTGCTTGAACAAAATTACCCGAATCCTTTTAATCCTGTTACAAACATCAAATTTCATTT
>CAZQYL010000344.1:0-2939 GCA_964597425.1 uncultured Ignavibacteriales bacterium
TTAACAGGCTTTTAAAAATTACAATTATTTAATGATCCTCAAATATCAATTCAAAATATGAATATCTGTATATTTGAGGATCTTTTTATTTCGCAATTAGCCCCTTTAAATTACTTAAGGCATACATCTAAGCTTATTTGCGGCGCAGATACTCTGCTGGAAAAAATTGTAAATTTTTTCCCGGCAAAAACTCCCCTAACTCTCCACTCAAGAAAATACATAGCGCCATACCTGGCTGAAAAATTCCCGAAGGCAAATATTAACGAGCTTACTGAAGGCGATAGCATTTTTTTCAATTCACGTGTTGTATTCAAAGCCGAGGAGCTTAAAGCCATTACGAAGTTATTCAAAAAAGAAAACAATACTGCGATACTACAGGACAAGGTTTTAATAGCCTTTCATCTAACCAAAGAAAAAGTAGAGCAGTATAAAGAAATTATCAATCCCGAAGATGACAACCTGATATCATATGCTGATGTTGAGTGGCTTGGACTGAATAAAATTGAATCCGATAGCTACAGGCTGATAAATTATCCATCTGACCTGATACTGTATAACGAGGACCAGTTGAATTACGACCTTAACCGAGAAATGAAGGGCAAGAAAAAACTTCACATCGGGAAAAAATGCAGCATCGGAAAAAATGTTGTTTTCGATACATCTGCCGGCAGGATATACATTAATGATAATACCGTAATTGAACCCTTTACTTATATTAAAGGTCCGGTATACATTGGCGAAAACTGTACAATTCGTTCAGGTACACAGATATATGGTCCCGTGAGGATTGGCGGCTCGTGCAAGGTCTCCGGGGAAATAACCTGTTCTATTCTGCACTGGTATGTTAACAAACAGCATTACGGATTTTTGGGACATTCCTATTTATGTGAATGGACTAACCTTGGCGCAGGTACGACAACAAGCAACTTAAAAAACAATTACTCAAAAATTGTACTGAATATTGACGATAAGAAAGTAAACACAAATTCAATTTTCCTTGGCAGTATTATTGGCGATCATACAAAAACCGGAATACAGACAATGCTGAATACGGGAACAATGGTTGGCATATCATCAAATCTCTACGGAGCCGGCTACCATAACAAAAAGATAAGTTCTTTCAGCTGGGAAGATGCATCGAATAACGAAGTGATCTCTTACGAAATTGAAAAAGCGATAAGCACTGCCCGTACTTCAATGGGAAGAAGAAATGTAAATATGTCAGATGCATACGAAAAGATGCTTCGCCATGTGTATAAAACCAAAGATGAGAATTTGATATAAAGAGTATTCACGAAGTCCAGGTCTACAAATAATCTAAACAAAACAGAATTATCGATACTTCGCAAACAGAGATCCCCGCTTTAGCGGGGATTTTGGGAAAACATGAAAATTTCAGATAAAACAAAAAAAACAATAGAAGAGCTTTATGTTTATTCAGGCAATAAGCTAAAAAATGTAATTGAGTTGATGGTGCTGATCGAGATTGCAGATCAATCAGGAAAAGATAAGCTGTTTTATGATATCCAGTTTGCGGCAAAGTACCTCAACGGTTTAGGCAGAATTCTCCAAAGTAATGTTGCCTTAACAACCCAGAAGAAACCGGGCTCAAATGGCGGAGAGCAGCCTACAGCTGACGAAGCCCGTGAGAAGATTATGGGCGAATATAAAGCCAATATGATGAAGTTCACCAATTATTTAAAAGATCTGCTGCTTGACGCAGATGAAGCTGATCGTAAGGAAATCGAAGAAAAGTATTTATCACTTTCTAGGACTTCGATGGTTAATTTAACAACATTAATTTATGACCTTAGCTGGCTGAAGAGATATTTAAACAGTAAGCGGTAAGATCTTGTTACCCCGGAGATAAAAGGCCAAACCCCCCTCATTATTATTCCAATACTATTGTTTGTGGTTCAATTACAGATTTTTAACGATAACACAAATATTGTCCTCCCTTCAGCTGAAGGGGGGAAGAAATCTATGAATACAATTCATATTAAAATTAAACTTCTAATATTGTCTACACTTGAATTGCAGATGGGGGTTTGAAAACCGAAGTGTAGCTCTCAAGAGGCTATGCAAAGACAACAAGTGCCTTAGAAACAGAAAAACCTCACATCAATAATTTTCACTTATTTAGCATGCACCCATCCTCCCGTTACAACTTTTAACATATAGTAACATACCTGAAACAACTCCATGTAAACCTGAAGGGTTTACTATTAAAAGTATTGTTAAATATTTTTAAAAGGAGCGTAAAAATGACCATCATTAAACATTTATTCTGGGCAGCTGTTTACACATTGATCTTTATTAACTGTCTGGCAATGACAGCACAGTATTTCGCGGGACTTAACAATATAGTAAGCAAAATGTTCGGTTTAATTGAAGAAGTTAATCTGGCTGCGTTGTTCTAGGAAACTTTGTAACCCATGTACATTGAGAGAGGAAATATTACAGTTCCGGAAATGCACAAACCCCCATTGCAGATAAAAGGAATATAAAATTTACGGAAGAATTATAGTATTGCCAAAATTGTAGATATAGTCCCCCCTTCAACTGTAGGTCGCAGAACTGGCTTTGTCAGTGGGGATGTGATTCCAGAATATTAAACATATGATGATTAAACTATTAACTTTATATACTCGTTAATGTCAGACGGGGGTTTGGAAAACTGCAAAGTCCCATCAGAGTCTCTGCCGAAACGAAAAAGTTAACTCCATAGTAATTGAATATCACAATCGGAGATTCCCGCTTTCGCGGGAATAGTTAGTTTACAGGAATCGAAAAGCTGAATTCACTTCCCTTCCCTATTTCACTCTTTACCCAAATATCACCGCCGTGGGCGTTAACAAATTCTTTTGAAATAGCGAGTCCCAACCCCACACCTTTATTTATACTTTCAATATTTCTTGATTTCACCTGCACGAATTTTT
>CAZQYL010000345.1:0-2918 GCA_964597425.1 uncultured Ignavibacteriales bacterium
TTTTTTTTGTTTCAGAAAAACTTCCGGCAGTTAGTTTGTAAAAATATACTCCGCTGGGATGATTTGATGCGTTCCAGTCGGCTTTGTATATGCCGGACTTCAGCTCACCGTTATGCAGAGTTTCAACAACTCTGCCCATCGCCTCGTAGATAGTGAGGTTAACAAATTCCGCCTGCGGAATGCTGAATTCGAAATTTGTTGTTGGGTTGAAAGGATTGGGATAGTTTTGTGAAAGTGAAAAATTTTCAGGTACATTGCCTGAAATTGGCTGAAGTGAAGTAATTCCTCCTGTAGTTGTTTTATAAATTCTAGTACCCGCAATTGACCAGCCTGTTGAACCGTTTACAAATGAAATTGCCGTAAATTTTTGAGGAGTATTTTCATAAGACTGAACACTCCAATTATAACCTGAATTTGTAGTTATCAAAATTTTCCCGCTGCTTGTGGCGGGAACTGCATTGCCCCCACAAATCCAAGCTGTAGTGCTGTTTAAAACATAGAAATCCTCAACATAGGTATCATCGTACCCGCCAGAGGGAAACCAGCTTGCACCGCTGTTAGATGATTTTTTATGGTCGGAAATTGTACTTCCTCCGCCAATGCTTGTCCATCCGAATCTATCGCCTGTATTTTCGTTGTAGAAAAAAAGGATGCCTCCTGAATCAGGTAACGGGGAAGGTATAGTCCAGTTTAAACCGCCATTAGTGGATTTATATATTGAATTTGTTTCCTGTGGTGGCCTCAATTTTGAAAGCCACCCGGTATTCGCATTCATAAAGAAAATATTTGTAACGGCGCCGTTAGAAGTAATTGGTATTATTACCCAGTTTAAACCGCTGTTAGAAGTTCTCAAAATTGCAGATAACGATGAATCAATATAACCTGTTACCCATCCGGTTTGGTCGTTAATGAATTGTATGTTTGTCAAAAGTCCACTATTGTAGCGAATCCTGGTGAATGTGTTTCCGCCATCGGTAGTTTTACATATATGTCCCCCGATAATAAAACCCGTATTTGCATTAACAAACCATAATTCCTGCGGTGATACGAGCGATGTTCCACCAGCAGAATCAATATCAGTGACAGTCCAGTTGCTGCCTCCATTGGTAGTTTTCAGCAGTTTCCCCCTTGATGTAGGATTATATGTGTATGCACAAGCATAACCTGTATTGCTGTTAACAAACATTACGTCTGTAATTGTTGTAACGGGTGCGTTGTATTGCTGATACCACCCATACTGTGAAAATGAAAACACCTGCATGAATAGAATAATAAATATTACAATTCTCATTTTTTGGTAGAAAAACTATTTTATTAAAATCATCTTCTTTGTTTCAGTGAAATCACCTGCATTCAATTTATAAAAATAAACCCCGTTGGGATAATTTAAAGCGTTCCAATTAACTTCGTAAGTTCCGGGTTTTAGCTCTTCGTTCACCAATGTAGCAACTTCACGTCCGAGTAAATCATACACATAAAGGAGTGTCTGTGATACTGATGTACCGCTTATTTCGAATCTGATATTTGTTGTTGGGTTGAACGGGTTGGGATAATTTTGTGATAGTGAAAATTGTTCTGGAATTTCTGTGCTAATATTATTAATTCCTATGATACCACCATTAGTAGTTTTTAAGATTCTTCCATAAAAGCCGACGCAATACCCTGTGTTTTCATTCAACATTTTCACTTTATTTAAATATGCATGATATTGCAGGTTAAAATTGAGCCCACCATTATCTGAATAATATAGCCCGTAACCAGAAGCTGTAAAAACTTTATTTGAAGCTGAATAACATACAGATGTACCATACAATGGTGGGGTATCAACATAATTCCAGTTCAATCCTCCGTCAGTTGATTTGCCAAAATAGCCAAGTCCAACCAGGTAGCCTGTATTGATATCAAAAAAAGATACATCAATCATTTGAGTAGAAGGAAGAATGCTTTCTGTAAATGACTGTCCGCCATTTGTAGTAAAATAAACAATAGCATCGTCTTGTGCCGGAGGATGGTATTTTGAGCCGACCCAGAATATTTTGTTTTCATTAACTTTAAACGAGGAAAGCAGGATATTTCTGTTGTTAGATGTTTGCGGCTGAAAAACCTGCCAGCTTACACCTCCATCTGTAGTTTTGTAAGGTATACCCGCACCGCTGATATAACCTGTTATATTGTTTAAGAAAATTATATTCCTTGGCAGATATTGCGAAGGAATATTCATTTTGAATAGCCAGTTTAAACCACCGTTAGTTGTGTAAAGAAGCTTGTTATCCGTATCGTTACCTAAACAATACCCGGTTTGTGCGTTTCTGAAAGTGATGAAACTAAAGTGTAAATTTGTATCTAAACTTGATGGTAACCAAAGGGTTCCGCCGTTTGTTGTTTTAAGAAGACATCCGTTATCTCCGCAAACATAACCGGTTTCTGTATCAATGAAGTATAAAGAAGTCAGGTTGCTGGTAGTACCGCTATTTTGAGCAAACCACTGGCTATAACTGATACTTACAGTAAATAAAAGAATTGTTAAGATTATCTTCATATTTTCAATTCTTATTTTATTAATACCATCTTTTTTGTACCGGTAAAGCTTCCTGCACTCAACCTGTAAAAATACACTCCGCTTGGGAAGTTTGATGCGTTCCAGTTGGCTTTGTATATGCCGGACTTTAGCTCACCGTTATGCAGAGTCTCAACAATTCTGCCCACCGCATCGTAAATTGTGAGGTTAACAAATTCCGCCTGTGGAATACTAAATTCGAAATTTGTTGTTGGGTTGAACGGGTTAGGGTAATTTTGTGAAAGCGAAAATCTTTCAGGTACTTCGCTGCTAATTGGTTCTATTCCAATAGGATCGCCGCCGGTTGTAGTATATAAAATTTTTCCTGCACCGCCAACAATTACTCCGTTTAGCGCACTTG
>CAZQYL010000346.1:0-2908 GCA_964597425.1 uncultured Ignavibacteriales bacterium
AGAACGCTTGACTGTCACTCAAGAGGTCGCGAGTTCGAATCTCGTCGGTTCCGCTCAAAACCGCTATTTTTAGCGGTTTTTTTAATTTATGTCATATTTTACATACATACTAAAAAGCCAGATTAAAGTTCGTTATTACATAGGTTCAACTGATAACCTTGAAAGGAGATTGACTCTTCATAATGAGGGAAATACAATCTCCACAAAACCCTATATTCCCTGGCAATTAGTTTATTATGAAATTTTCAGGTCCAAAGCGGAAGCGCTAAAAAGGGAGATTCAGCTCAAAAAAATGAAAAGCAAAAAGTATATTGAATGGTTGATCCAGAACAACTCAAGAGGTCGTCCCGATTAAATCGGGAAATCTCGTCGGTTCCGCAAGAAAAGCTGCAATTTTGCGGCTTTTTTATTAAATTTTATCGAAATTCCAAACTCTTCTTACAGATTTCGAATCCCCTCCTGAAAAGCAGATACTATAATAATCTATACTGTTGTTTCATTAATTCTCTATTTATCATCCTATTAATTCCTTCATAAAAGAATTCAAAGTCACCAAAACCTCCTGCGATAGTTGAATGTTCTTATTTAGTAAGGTATTACTTATTAACTAAGCCAATTGAACAATGAAAACACAAAAAAGTCTGATAATACTGATATTAATCGTTATTTTAGCCGCTGCGGGCTGTTCCACAACCGGACATTATGAAAAAGGAAAAGAACTGCTTGCCAAAAAACAATACCCGGAAGCTATTGCCGAATTTCAGCAGGTACCGGCAGGTGAAAAAGATTTCAGGCTAGCACAATCAAAAATTGCATACATCCAGGGATTGCAGTCATTTAACGATAGCCTTTTCAGCACGGCAGAAGTGCAGCTTTCAAGGGTAGCAGGTGATGATGAGTATTATCATGAATCACAGCTTATGCTTGATAAAATTACCCAGAGAAAGAATAATACTTATATTCCCAAAACAGATACTTTAGTAATCCGGGAAGAAGAAACCGGCTCTAAGGGGGAGGAAAAACCGAAAGAAAAGATCAAAGTTGAAGCCAAAACAGACGATGAGCTAACCAAGGAATTCATAAAACAGGAAAGTGAACTCATAGAAAAGTTTGAGTCACTTTACCAGTCTGCTTATACGGCCGGTGTGGAATCAAAAAGTAATTATTTGAGCAATATGAAATCGGTTGCCTCAAGACTGAACGCACTTGATTATGGCGCAAAAGAAAAAGACGCCAATGCGCTGGACCTGAAACAAAAAACAACAGCCTGGATGAATAAAAGAATTGAGTTCATTGGCAGACTCATAAAGGATAATTCTGTAAAGGAAACCAACACATCACGTTCTTTAAAGGAAGAAGGCGATAAATTGTATTACGGCGTCACGCAGCAGATGAAAAAGACGAAATAGCAAAAAATTCTTCAATCAGGATAGTTTGTCATTATAGTCAAATGATCGAAATATTCTAGTTCCGAATATTCCGGTCTTAAACATTCTCCAGGAGCTTTTCCATGTTCTTGGGATATGTCTTAATATTGTATCCATACTTCAGTTGTTCTTCCATTCTGCATGAATAAACAAGCTTACCGTTCCAAACAGTCATGTCAGGACAGCCATCACACATACTCTGCCTGCCATCCTCAAGGAAATCAACCGGTTGAATTATCATTATTGATTGATAGTACAGCTTACTGAAGATCCTTAAAGGATTTTTGATATATTTAAAGAATGTCTTCCTGAGCTTTCTATCAAAGAATCCCATCAAAAGCATCGATCTTCCTTTTTTATTCATTTTAGGCCTGGTATAAGATAAATACTTACCATAAATCAGATGATAAGCAGATTGCACGATTTCCATAGCTTTGCTGCCCATGTACCCGAATATTCTTTTCTTAGTGCCAAGCCTGCCGCTTAGCAGCCATTTAAATGAATCAGCTTTTTCTGAGCCGTTCAGGTATGCACAGGGATCAAAATCAGGATATGTTTTCCTTATAACTTCAACAACTTCATCAGCCATAATATCAACTCTGTCAGGTACATCTTCGTTGTATACCAGCTCACCCATATTTATCTTCTTAGGCCCAAGGTACCAGTCAACATCCCTGTTATCAACCGCACGGTAAATTATAAAAACCATTACATTTACAATATCAATATTCCTATGCGCCCATTTCAACATGTCGGGAATATGTATAAGTGTGTCTTCATACACAGTGGAGTTGAACGAACATGAAATGCCGCCTTCATCAGCCAGCATTTTAGCGAATTTATACCGAAGTTCATTAAGCTCAACTTCATCAGCCTGTTTCCATCCGGGTCGGTTCTGTTTGCTATCAATATGGAATGTGAAGCCATATACTCCCGCAAGTTTTAACTGATGAAGCAGCTCAGGTGTAAGAGCTATTCCGTTAGTGTTGACAATTGGCTTACAGCCAAGATCAGCGACCATCTTCACTATTTCAACTATCTGCGGATGAAGTAATGGTTCACCGCCCGCTATAGATATACTGTCAGATCTTCTATAATGCATAAACACATTCAGCTCTTCTGCTATCTCGTGAAGTGTCTTGTGACTGTTTATCTCATTTTTCCTGTAGCAGCCAAGGCAAGCCAGATTACATTTAGCAGTAGGTTCAAGCCATGAAATGATGTTATCTGAAAGATTCCACGGCAAACGATAGTAATCCAGATGGTGAAGTGTGTTCATAATACCTCCTAATCGAAAAAAACCGCAATTAAAATTTTGTAAATATAACCAATCACGTCGAACGGAAAATATGATAATTATCAAAACAAACTATGATAATTAGCACTCTCACAATCAAACTCAATAGGATACCCAATATTAGTTCTTCTTTCTTACATTATGAAACATGCCTTCTTACCTGCCTATACTGGATTAAACATGG
>CAZQYL010000347.1:0-2888 GCA_964597425.1 uncultured Ignavibacteriales bacterium
ATCAATTTCCTGCCTCCTTGGATGTATTCAATATATTTACCTTTCTGAATCTTGCAGGAGATGAGCCGTGACTGACAGGTGAAACCTGTCCGGGCTCCCCTTTTCCGCAGAAAAATGAGCCGCCGAGTCTGTATTCTGATTCATCACAAACCGCGTCACATGAATTCCAAAAATCAACTGTGTTGCCCTGGTATGCAACATCCTTCAGCATTCCTGCAATTTTACCGTTCTTTATCTCCCAGAACTCCTGCCCGGTGAACTGAAAGTTATATCTCTGCATATCAATTGACCAGCTTCCGCTGCCCTTAATGAAAATTCCGTCTTCAGTATCAGCAATGAGCTCAGCCAGCGAAAGTTTATTTTTACCCGGCTGAAGTGACACATTGGGCATTCTTTGTATCGGGAAGTGATCCCAGCTATCAGCATACGCGCAGCCGTTCGAAGCGCTTTCACCTATGAATTTAGCCATTTCGCGGGTTGTCTGGTAACCGACAAATTTTCCGTCTTTTATGATATCCCATTCAGTTGTTTTAACGCCGTCATCATCAAATCCGCGTGTGGCAAGTCCGTCTTTCTGGGTCCTGTCACCCTTCATGTTTATCACATTACTGCCGTACTGCAGCTTGTTTAACTTATCAGGCGTCATAAAGCTTGTACCTGCGTAATTTGCTTCATAGCCAAGTGCCCTGTCAAGCTCTGTCGGGTGACCGCATGATTCATGTATAGTCAGCCACAGGTGGTTTGAATCCAGAATAATATCGCGCTTAGCGGGTTCAACAGATGGAGCCTTGTGTTTCATCTTGGTATTTTCAACGGCTTCTTCAAGATCTTTCATGTAATCATATTCTTCAACATATTCATAGCCCTTGCCTATGGGGGCGGTAAACGAGTCACGTGACTCAAAATTACCGGTTTCCTTATCAACCACAGTGATATCAAATGCCGACCATAACCTGTGCAGATCCTGCTTAATATATGAGCCTTCTGATGACGCGAAATATTTCCATTCATTAACAGCCCATATGAATGAACTGCAGAAATCCGCACCAAGATTTTTTGCTTTTTCGTTGATATTAAAAAGGAAATTTACCTTATCATCAATTGAGACTTCAAAGGCATTTTTCTTTATCGGGGTTGTCCATGTTTCATTATATGAAGGGGTTGGAACGAGTTCCACTTTATTTGTCTGTATGCGTTTATTGGCTTTAGCCGTTTCACAGGCGATCTTCGTTATCCTGACGGCTTCATCTTCACTGAAAGTGCTGCTTGCAGCAAATCCCCAGGTACCATCAATTATAACCCTGACGGCAAAGCCAAAATTTTCGTTATCGCTTATCCATTGTATTATCTGTTCACGTGTTGAAACATTCTGTGAACGGAAATTGCTCAGCCTGAAATCCGAATACGATGCACCGCTGTTTCTGGCGGTAAACAAAACTGTATCCGCTACCTTTTTAACATAATCATCTTCATACATTCTATGCCTAGGCACAGATATTTCGCTTGTGGCGCCCAAAACAGTACCCCCTATATTATTAGCAAAAACTGCTCCCGGCAGAGCCACAGAGCAGCATTTTATAAAATTTCGTCTTTTCATTTTAAGTTCGGATGAAGTTGAACTGCAAAATAAATAAATTATCCCGAAGTTTCAACGGCATCTTTTGATTCGAGCTCAACTTTGTGTTTACACTCGGGACACTCAAGATACTCGCCTTTTTTCTTGGAATACTTTTCAAGCATATAGCTGTTCCCGCACATTTCGCATTTGGTTTCGCGGGGCTTGCTGTTGGAAATAAAATCACAATCAGGGTACCTTGTACAGCCATAAAACACCTTCTTGGATTTCAGCGCTTTGCGTGCAAGGACTTCACCTTCATTGCACTTAGGACATTTAATGCCCAGCGTAATTGGCTGTATGTTCTTACATTCGGGATATCTTGAACATCCCAAAAATTTACCGTATTTGCTTGATTTGACAACCATAGGCGCATTGCAAAGTCCGCAGATCTTGCCTTCGGCAAGCTCCTGGTGCTCTTCCTGCTCACCCGGAAGCGGCTGCGCATTCTTGCACTTAGGATATTTGCTGCATGAAAGGAATCTTCCGTTCCTGCCCCACTTTATAAGCATTGCTCCGCCGCATTTATCGCAAACAATATCGGTATGTTCAATGAGTGATTCTTTAATTTCCTTGGTTTTCTTATTCAGAAATTCAAGATCAAGATTGAACGGCAGGTAAAAATCATCGAGTACCTTTTTATATGATAAGTCGCCTTCTGCAATTTTGTCAAGCTCTTCTTCCATCTGCGCGGTGAACTTAACACTTATCACATCAGAAAAATGTGATGCAAGAAGCTTGTTGACCGTTTCGCCAAGCTCTGTTGCGTATAGTTTTCTTTCCTTCAAATCACAATATGTCCTGTTTATGATAGTGGATACTATCATAGCATATGTCGAAGGTCTGCCGATACCAAGATTATCAAGCTGCTTTATCAGGCTGCTTTCTGTGTATCTTGGCGGCGGGTTGGTGAAATGCTGCTTCCTGAAAATTTCTTTCATATCAAGCAGGTCGCCGATCTCAATTCCTTCCGGAATTGCAAACTCATCTTCAGTATCTTCGGCTTCTTCTTCAAATACATCATCATATAACGCAAGGAATCCTTTGAACTTTATTGTTGAATCCGTTGTGCGGAACTGGTAAGTATTAATTTTTTTGCCATTTTCTGACTCTGAGAATGAATCTATCAAAAGCGTTATCTGGTCACTTACTGAATTCTGCATCTGGCATGCCACGAACCTTTTCCATATGAGGTCATACAGCCTTAAAAGGTCAGGTGTCAGGTCAGCTTTAAGACTCTCAGGGGTACGCCATACTGATGTTGGTCTGATAG
>CAZQYL010000348.1:0-2877 GCA_964597425.1 uncultured Ignavibacteriales bacterium
TAACCCAAAACATATGGTCAATGAACTTCGCCAATGCGCTGCTTGTGTATGGCTTTGTATATTTTTACTGGCGTATGGTTAAACATGAAACCCGGCTTATTCAGCCGGTTATGTGGGGGATATATTATAACCTTTCTGTCATAGGATTCTTCAGCTTCATGATGCTTGGCATCACCAAATACTGGGATATCACTTACATTATATATGACATACTCTGGTGTATAGCCGGCGGAGCGTTTATGGGAGCTATGACATTCTACACTAATAACAGATTAACAAAATAATCCTGCAAAACCCTCAAAATTGCATTTCTGCTGTAATTTGCCCTGTATTTTTTTATCAATTGTATTTTTACTGTTTATACGCTAAATTATTGGTTTACTAACAGAAATTTGCAAGGCAAGCCGCCGGAATTAATCAAATATAATGGCTTTTAACGAACCAACCGGTTCAGATAAAAAAGTACAGGATCATATCAAAAGTTCGGGTGAAATACCCCGGCATATTGCTATAATCATGGATGGCAACGGGCGCTGGGCGCAGGATAAGAACCGCCCCCGTACATTCGGTCACCGCGAAGGTGTCCATTCGGTCCGCGATATTGTTGAAGCATGCGGCCAAATTGGCGTAAAATACCTCACTTTATACACGTTTTCCACTGAAAATTGGCGCAGACCCAAAACTGAGGTCGCAATTTTGATGAAGCTACTTATCCGCTCACTGCGCAGCGAAACCGATAAGCTGCACGAAAATAATGTCAGGCTTATGGCGGTGGGTGATATGTCCTCAATGCCTCCGCAGGTGCTTAATGAACTGAACGAAGCTATAGAAAAAACAAGGAACAATAAGACCATGACTTTGGTTTTAGCTTTAAGTTACAGCGGCCGGTGGGATATCTTAAATGCAGTTAAAAATATATCCGCTGATGTAAGATCAGGCAAGCTGGCTAAATCAGATATTGACGAAGAGACATTTTCAAATTACCTTGTAACAGGGGATATCCCCGATCCTGACCTGCTCATAAGAACAGGCGGAGACTTCAGAATAAGTAATTTTTTGCTATGGGAATCTGCATATACTGAATTCTATTTCGATAAAACATTCTGGCCTGAATTCAGAAGGCAGCAGCTTTATGATGCTATACGCGAATACCAGAACAGGGAGCGCAGGTTCGGAATGACCACTAAACAAATTCAAACAAAGAAAAAAGCTTAATGAGAGATATAAAGAAAGTTCTTTTTTTATTTTTTGCCCTCATATTCACACTTCAATTTAATGTTTCAGCCCAGGATGGACCGAGAACATATAAAATACTTTCCATTAACGCGGAAGGTAATAAATTCTATGACTCCCGGATCATTATTTCAAACAGCGGACTTAAAGTCGGTGATGAAATTATGATACCCTCCGAAGCTACGCAGGCTGCAATTATGAACCTGTGGAACATGAAGCTTTTTAGTGATGTGGAAATTAATGTAGATAAAAAAGTTGGCGATGGCGCATACCTTGTAATAAAAGTTAAAGAGCTTCCTAAACTTGACAATATAAAATTTTCAGGCAACGATGAATTCAGTGATAAAGATCTTGAAGAGAAAATTCCGCTTGAAACAGGGCAGGTAATTACTCCTCAAACTGTTAAGGATATTGAGTACAACATTACTAAGCTTTACGAAACCGAAGGCTACCCGCTTGCGACAGTTAAAGTTGACCAGTTCGTGAACTCATACAATGAAGCGCAGCTTCGTGTGAAGATATCTGAAGGCAACAAAATAAGCGTTCGCCATATTAGATTTGCAGGCAACAGCAAAATATCCACAAGTGACCTGAAGGGAGCTATGGAAGAGACTTCCGAACGCTCATGGTGGAAGTTCTGGGATAAAGCCCGCTTCAACAGGAATGATTACGAAAAGGATAAAGAGTTCATCATAGATTATTACAAACAGAACGGCTTTAAGGATGCAACTATCATTGAAGATAAGCTGGAGTATAAGAATAACAAAGAAGATGTTGATATTCTTATAAAAGTCGCTGAAGGTCCCAAGTACAAGGTCGGCAACATTACTTTTGAAGGCAACACTGTTTATAAAGATTCCACGCTTTACGAAAAGCTGGATATGAAGCGCGGTGATGTATTTAACTTTATGAAGTTCAACCAGAACCTGCGCGGAAACGAGAGCCAATCAGATATCGCTTCGTTGTATCTTGATAATGGTTATCTTGGTTTCAATGCGGATGTTGATGAAACCGTTAAAGAAAACAATTACGTTGATCTCAAGATAGTTGTAAGCGAAAACCGCCAGTACAGAGTTGGACTCATCAGCTTTTCGGGTAATTCCAAAACACAGGATAAAGTTATCCGCAGAGAGCTTTTCACTCTGCCGGGGCAGTACTTCAACAAAACCGCTATGGTAAGAAGTATGCAGCAGCTGTCGCAGCTCAACTACTTCAACCCCGAAGCGCTTAATTATGATTTTGTGCAAAGAAATGACAGTACGGTTGATCTTGTTTACCTTGTAGAAGAACGCTCATCTGATCAGCTTAATGCTTCAGTGGGTTACAGCCAGACATTCGGATTCTCAGGCAGCCTTGGGCTGACTTTCAATAACTTCGATATTCTCGATCCGCTCTCAGGCGGAGCCGGACAGATACTTTCACTGCAATGGGATTTCGGCACCGAAGGTACTTACCGTACATTCAGGATCGGTTTCACAGAGCCATGGCTGTTTAATACGCCAACATCAGCAGGTATTGATGTTTATGATACCAAGCAGAATTATACATATGAGATCCAGGAAACTGGCTCGACGCTTAATATCGGAAGACGTTTCCGGTTCCCGGATGATTATTTCCGCGGTGACTGGTTCTTAAAATTCCAGC
>CAZQYL010000349.1:0-2860 GCA_964597425.1 uncultured Ignavibacteriales bacterium
CGCTATACTAAACCTTTTCATTTCAATCTGCATCATATTATTGTAATTTAGGAGAAAATATGCGGTCTAATTTAGCCGAGGCAGGCATGACTGCCGAGGGGGGAGCACTGGAGCTGGTATCGACAAGTCCGGATAGAGAGTTTGAACTGATTCGCCAGGCGGCGGCAGGGAACTCTCACGCATTCAGGGAGCTGTATAACAACAACGTAAAACGTGTTTATGCAGTGTGTCTGCGCGCATGCCAGGATAGAGATACAGCCGATGAGCTTACCCAGGAAGTATTTGTTAAAGCGTGGGAAAAACTTTCATCGTTCCATTTTGAAAGCAAGTTCTCCTCATGGCTTCACTCAATTGCGGTGAACCAGTTCCTGATGATGAAGCGCTCAGAGAAAAGATTCACAGAGCGCGTTGGAGAGCTTACCGAAATTTTAACACGCGAAAATCCGCAGGCTAAAGTTAAGCAGGGGTATGATTCCAGAATTGATATCGAAGCAGCCCTCGAAAAATTACCGCAGCAGGCAAGAATGGCATTTGTGCTTCACGATATTGAAGGTTACAAGCATCACGAAATATCAAAGATGATGGATATAGAAGTCGGAACTTCAAAAGCCCATTTACACCGGGCAAGAAGAATGCTGAGGGAGGAGTTAACGAAATGAAAAATGAAACAACTATGAAATATATTACCTGTGAAGAGACAGAACTCCTGGTAGATGATTACCTTGAGGGAATGATCTCGAACGAAAACAGGCAGCTTATGGAAGCGCATCTTAAAGGATGCACAAGCTGCAAAAAATACCTGGAAGAAACAGTTATCCTTATAGAAAAGACAAGCCTCATTGCTGCCGAAGATGAAAAAGGCGAAAAGCTGCTTGCCAAAGATAAACAGCAGGCAATGTGGAGCTCAATTGAGGCAAAAATAAACGCCAAATTACCCGAGCATGACGATACACATATATACAACATGAACGGGTTTGAAGATGAGTACATTCCTGTAATAAACAACAGCGGCACAAAAGATATTAAATCAGGCAGTGATGCAATGCGCCGCTCAGCATGGGGCAGTATGCGTTATTACTTCAGCGGCATAGCCGCGGTGCTGATCCTGGCATTTGTTATCTACGGCGTTAACCGCTACATGAAATCACGCGATAACGGGCTTGAGCTTAACAGCAATTTAGTTGAAGTATCAGGCGGACCCAAATGGATGGTAACATCACTTAAGGGCAGCCCGATGATTAACAACCTTGTGATGAAAGCAATTGATTCATTGAGCGTTGGCGGATTTATCACCACCGATGATTCATCAAAGGCTGAGCTTTACGTAGCAGGTTTGGGCAGCGTTATAATTGAGCCCAACAGCAGGGTTAAGCTTACAAAAAGCAGCACGGATGAACACCGCATACAGCTTGATTACGGCGCAATTGATGCAAGCATAAACGCGAAGCCGCGTACATTCTTTGTGGATGCGGGCACGGTTACAGCGGTTGATATGGGCTGCTCGTATAAATTTTCCGTCGATAAAGCAGGCGATGGCCTGCTGTATGTAAGGCAGGGCAAAGTTTCGCTGGAATCCGCCGGCAGGGAATCACTGGTACCCGAAGGTAAGTTCTGCGTGACCAAACAGGATATAGGTCCCGGCACACCGTTCAGGGAAGACTCCTCGCCTCAGCTTAAAAAAGCGCTGATGGAATTTGATTTCGGCAACTGCGGCGGGCAGTGCATAAAAACAATTCTGAATAATTCCAAAAAGACCGATGCTGTTACACTTGTCAACATGATGCCAAGGGTTGAAGAGCAGTACCGGTTTGAAGTTTATAACAAGGTCGCAAATTATGTAGCTCCGCCAAGAGTTATCCCAAGGGACAGCATCGCAAAGTTCAGCCGCGTTGAAGATATTGATGAGTGGGTTGATAAAATTATGGAAGAAGTGAACCAGCAGATCCAGGAGAACATGGCAAGAGTTGAAGAGAATATGAAACAGTTTGATAACGAAAAGTGGCAGAAGGACTGGGAAAAAAACTGGAAGGATCACTCAAAGAAGAACTGGAATTTCAACTATGTAATCCCTCCGGGCAATGATACAATGGAGTTCCTCTACAAAACAGGCGTTGAAGTATGGACACCCGAAGAACAGCAGGAGCTTGAAGAGGATATGAAACAAATGCAGGAAGAGCTGAAGATTGATAACGAAGAGTTCAAGAAAGAAATGGAAAAGGTTAAAGAGGAACTGAAGCGCGTTAACGAAAAGATAAAGATAGATATGGAAGAAGTGAAGAAGGAAGTTGAGCGCGAAAAAGAGCTGCACAAAAAGGAAATGGAAAAAGAGCGTAAGGAATCTGAGAAGAACAGGAAACCCGAAGATACGGGCGATGATGATGATAATGACTAAGTCAAAAGTAATCCCGCCGGCGAATCACCTTTGGTGATTCTTGCGGGACTTCGACTCACGCTAGTGCGTGAGTCTTGAAAGCAAAAAAGTAATAATTGAAAAATATAACCCGCCTGCAAACGGCGGGTTTTTTATAACCGGTAATATATTATACATGAAAATAGTAATCTCACTTGCAGCCTTCTTAATTTTCACAAATTTTGTTTGCGGGCAAAATGATAATAAGCCCGGGAATGATAATAAACCCGGCAAAGAATCTACCATAACCGTGGGTGATGGATGCGAAGGCTGCGAGGCCATTTATGAATCACCCGTACCGTTTGAAGAGCTATCGCATATTGATACACTGCCTGATTTCAATGAGGCAGGACCTAAGCTTGAGATCAGCGGGGTGATTTATAATTCAGATGGCACAACTCCCGCACCGGGGATTGTAATGTATGTGTATCATACCGATCAGAACGGGTA
>CAZQYL010000350.1:0-2855 GCA_964597425.1 uncultured Ignavibacteriales bacterium
GTATCGAGAAGATGAATCTTGTAAACGATTTTAACCGCGTACTTGGACTTGATCTTGATAAAGATATCGAAGCAGGCAACACAAACATTCCCGCAGAAATTATGGAGCTTGTTGATAAACGCATTGCCGCAAAAAAAGCTAAGGACTTCAAGAAGGCAGACGCATTGCGCGATGAGTTGAAAGCGCTGGGCTGGGAAGTGCTGGATAAGAAGGACGGCGTTGAAGTGAAGCAAATAACGGGTTAGTAATTAAGAATCAATATTTAGAAATTACACAATGTCTTCTATAGAAAGTTATGGTCAAGATGATGAATCATTTCTGATAGGTGAATTTTCTCCTGACGGGAAATGGTGTGTTATATTTGAAGATAATGGTGAAACAGGATATATGTATATTCATACAGTTAATGAAAACGGAAAACAGGGAGAAATTTTTGATCATTTATGGATATATAATAAAATTATGCCGCCTATTCGTGCATGCAAAGAAGTATATATTTTATGGAATGACGATTCAACAAAGGCGGGACTGATTGTTGACGAAGAATGCTGGGGAATTTTTGATCTGGAAAGCAGGAGAAAGGTTAATGCGCCAAGAAATGGAAACGAGATTATAGATATTCCTTATGAAAAATGGGAAAACAATTTGCTCAATACAGATGGCGAAGCAATGAAAAATTTTTAGAATTGCGGTCCCAAACAGAAGCCAGAGAGAGGGAAGTTAGTCATGGCAAAAACCACAGTTGTTATATTTTTGTATATATCAGCGATACTCTTCGCACAGGATTATAATACTCCCGAACAGCAGAACAGGGAGGCGCTGAATTCAATTGAGGTAATTAATAAAATACTTTCCGCAACCGACACTTCCTCGAACGCACCTTTTGAAAAGACGCAACCCGGTTTAGTTGACTCAATATGTAATTTGTATAAAACGGTTCAGGATTACGAAGACGAAAAAGTATACAATAGATTCCTTGGAAACACAGAAGACCTTGGCAACGAACTTAGATATTACCATCATTCTTTGGGAAGACTAAATGTCAGTTATGTAACATATAAAATTTTCTTACTGAAGATAAGTTTTGATTTCACTTTTACATATGCTCACGTTAATGGAGGATCTTTTTTTTATTCACCGGAAAAAGAGTTTGTAGATTCCCTTATTGGTCATTCGAATATTCCTGTTCAGATTTTTTATACTAAATACGAAAACGAACCATATGGTTTTGGCTGCAGTTTTTATTTTAATTCAGCAAAACGGCAATTGCTTTCTTATAAAAAGGATATGGTCCTGGATATTAATTTTAACATTGCCGATAAAGACCTGGTAAACGAAGTTAATTCTGTAAACGACCCGGCAAATTTATTAGAGTATGGATTTGCGTGTGGCATGGGGGGCAGTCCACCAGAAGGTTTAAAAACTTTTGCGAAACTTGTTCATTTAAAAAAAATAAATATCATTGAGCAGTTATTATTTTCAGCAAATCCGGTTACTAGATTAATGGCAGTTGATGCAATTGAATATTATAGCGGTAACAATTTTTACTCTCCACCTGATAAGATATTTAAAAAGATTGAAGAAGTAAAAAACGAACAAACCATTATTAACACCTGCTGGGGTTGTTTTTTTGAGGATTTAACGATGAAGGAAGCGAACGTTAAGGCAGCTGAAAATAAAAAACATCTTTATGATAATTTTCGGTTTTTAAAATAATTTGAAATAGAATTTTAGTTATTTTTGTATAACAATACCTGCCACGCCTCTGATACAAGCGCACCCGGGCGGGTTTTTCGTTAATTGTTATTGTTCTTCTTTTGCTTGTCCAAAAGAAGAACCAAGAAAAGGACACCCTTGAAAAACTGATTGCGTCACCATTCGGAAAGCTAAAAATCCGGAACTCGTCCCGCTGATAGCGGGACTCAGACAGCCGGATTTTTTAACGCCCTCCACACGGTTCCGCTTAACGTCAGTTTTTCAAAAGGGATTGTATCTGAAAAATCAACAAAACTTCATACCCTGATGAAATTATGTTGAAAATAGCCTTTTGTTAGATTACCTTTGTAAAAATCAGAAACTTATTAATTATATGAAAAAGTTACTCACTTCTTTATTCTTTGTTGTTTTAATTTTTGCAGCGCAGAATATTTATTCACAGAAAGCTTATGACGTTGAAGGAAGATACTCCGTTGGCAAAGCTGCATGTACTATTGAGTGGAGCGAGAGCTCGAAGGCTTTCCGCGTTTATTGGGATAACGGCACGGGCTATACGCTGCTGTTCTACTCAGATGAATATCCGAACGGCAATATTGTGTACACCGAGTATGAAGATGACGGCGCAACATATACCGGTACGTTCACATTTACCGACAGCGCATGCAATACGGGTTCATATGACAGGTGGGACGGGAAGAAATTTTCGATTAAGAAAAGAAATTAGCATCCTTCTGTAGGTCAAAGGCATGCCTTTGACCTACGAGGAATCTTGATTTTGGAAAAACCACAAGAATATTTCAAAAATAAACTGCAGCGGAAAAAGGGTTATGATTATGATCTTCCCGGAGCTTATTTTGTAACCATATGCCTGAAAAACCGCAGAAATTTGTTTGGTAAAATTATAAATGAAATTTGTGAGCTTTCCGGGATAGGTAAAATTGCGGATAAATGCTGGAGAGAAATTCCGGAACATTTCAAGAATGTTGGAATTGGTGAATATATAATCATGCCAAATCATTTTCACGGGATTGTTTTCATGTATGACAACAGTACCGTAGGTCAAACGCATGCGTTTGACTTCAAGCTGATTACATCAGAATGAATCCGTTAAACTGGAATAAAGATTTGGAAAACGAAAA
>CAZQYL010000351.1:0-2800 GCA_964597425.1 uncultured Ignavibacteriales bacterium
GTCAGGTCAGCTTTAAGACTCTCAGGGGTACGCCATACTGATGTTGGTCTGATAGCTTCATGGGCATCCTGTGTATTTTCCTTTTTCTTTGAGTATACTTTTGGATCCTTTGGTAAAAACTCTTTACCGAAAGTCTCTTTGATGTAACCGCGTGCTTCTGCAACTGCATCCTCACTTAAGCGTGTGGAATCAGTTCTCATATATGTAATAAGACCCGTTAATCCTTCTTCACCGATATCAATACCTTCATACAGCTTTTGCGCAAGCATCATAGTTTTCTTTGGCGCAAAGCGCAGCCTTACTGATGCATCCTGCTGCAGCGATGAAGTTGTGAACGGCGGGTAAGGATTACGTTTAACTTCTTTTTTTATGATATCTGAAACTTTGAACAGCTTTGAGTTCAGGTCGCTTACTATTTCATTTGCTTCGGCTTCATTGTTTATCTTTGGGTCATCACCGTTGAATTTGAATGAAGTATCATTCTGCGATATAAGTTTTGATTCAAATATTTTGTTTTTATCCCTATCGCTGAAGTTCGCCAGTATGCTCCAGTATTCCATAGGCACAAATTTGCGAATTTCATCTTCACGGTCACAGATAAGCCTGAGCGCAACAGACTGTACCCTTCCTGCTGATAGTCCGTAATATACCACTTTCCATAAAAACGGACTGACTTTGTATCCCACAATCCTATCCAGCGCTCTGCGTGCCTGCTGAGAGCTTACAAGCTTCTCATCGATCTGCAGCGGATTATTTATACCTTCTTCAACACCCTTCTTTGTAATCTCATTAAAGAGTACGCGGTATATGTTAGAATTCTTTCCTTTTACTTCTTCGGCAATATCAAATGCGATGGCTTCGCCTTCGCGGTCAGGATCTGTCGCTATGAATATCTTTTCTGCACCTTCTGAAAGCTCTTTCATTTCATCGATAACTTTTTCCTTACCCGGAATTGTCTCGTATGTCAGTTCATAGCCATTCTCAAAATCCACGCTTATTTTGCTCTTTGGCAGATTTTTAATATGTCCCACTGAAGCAATAACTTTGTATCCTTTGCCAAGGTACTTATTTATAGTTTTCGCTTTGGATGGTGACTCAACAATTACTAGTGATTTTGCCATTTATTCTATATTGCCTGTTCTGTTTCTGTTTTAATTTTGTGGATACTTAATTAATGAATCGTATCGTTAATATTTATCATAACCCTGCTGTTTGTATCATTCATTTCATCAAGGTCAAGCAGGTATGAAGCTATGATCGACTTCATATCTTCTTTTGAAACATTATTATAGCTTGATACCATTATCTTATCTATAATAAGATCAATATCCATATTATTTATAAGACCAAGTTCTTTAAGCTGAACAAGATATCCGTATCCTTCAGCGCTTACCACGTTCTGCTCCGCATCGTGTAAAAAACGCTGCGAGCGTGTATCTGATTTCGGATCGAGAAAAATCTTTTCACCTGCGTATATTTTAGAATATACCCAGCTGAAAGCGGTGTTTATTTCGTTCTGTGTGTAGCCAAGACTAGCAAGATTATCCATATCTACTTCAGCGAGCTGTTTGTTATTCTTAAGCTCACTTAACAGATAAACAATAATTTCAATTATCTTTTCGTATAACATTAAATGTATCTTTCCCCTTTTTTGCTTCTATTATATACTTTTGTTCCAGTTATATGCTAAGGTAGTAATCTTCTTTATTTCTGATCAGTTCCTTTTGCCCCGAAGTTGAGTCTTTATAACCCGCCAAATGAAGGCATCCATGTATTATAACACGTTTGAGTTCCAATTTATATCCCGAACCGTAGAATTTCCCGTTTTTTTTAACAGTATCCAGGGAAATAAAAATTTCACCTTCTATTTCTTTGCTTTTATCATTGTAGGGGAACGTAATGATATCAGTATTGTAATTATGATTCAAATGAGCATTATTTATCTTCTTTATTGCCCTATCATTAACGAAATTTACGATTATTTCATTAAAACGGCAATCCTCTCCATCCATTACTTTAGATACCGATTCCCTGACATTATTATGTGAAATTGGAAGCTTATAAGACGGGTGTAAATTATTTATCAATATTAAAGATTTAGTCTGAAATTTACCTTTATTCTTAACCTTAGTCAATAAAACCTAACTTAAATTCAATAAAATTAAAGTGTAACATTAACATATTATCAAAACTTCTTATTTTACAACACTTAAAAATATACAGAAATTTATTATTTGTCAAGTGGCAAAATTTCTTGAAAACCAAGACCTTTGTTGAATTCCTTGTACTGCTGACAGTAAAACAGGTAATTTTTAGCGTTTTGGCGAATTTTTTCAATCTCCTCAGGTTTCAATTCCCTGATAATTTTTGCAGGAACTCCGGCTACAAGTGTACCTTCAGGGACTTCAAAGCCCTCTTTTACTACAGAGCCCGCTGCAACAAGTGAAAATGAGTTCACATGGCAGTTATCAAGCAATTTGGCTCCAATGCCGATTAGAACGAAATCATCAATTTTGCATCCGTGAATTACAGCACTGTGTCCGATGGAAATATCGTTACCAATGAACGTGGGGAATTTTTTGTATGTTACGTGAACCATGGATAGATCCTGAATATTTGTCCGCTCACCTATTCTGATGTAATTAACATCTCCCCTAACTACCGTGTTAAACCAAATGCTGGAATCCTTGCCAATTTCAACATCACCTATTATGTGAGCGCCTTCGGCAACAAGTACGGAATCGTGGATCTTTGGATATTTATTTTGATATGGTAGAATCATAAGTCAATTAACAATTAT
>CAZQYL010000352.1:0-2774 GCA_964597425.1 uncultured Ignavibacteriales bacterium
AAACGGATGTTACTCTGGGGATGAAAAGAACCGAAGTAATGTGCTCAAACTGCGGTGCGCATTTGGGACATGTATTTGATGACGGACCCAATCCGACCCGCCTGAGATACTGCATGAATTCAGCAGCGCTGGATTTTAAGAAGAAGGACGAGTAGTCTAGTATGTTGAGTAAGTGAGTAGTTGAGTATGGAAGTAGTAAAGTAGTATATTGTTAAAATAATAGTAGCATAGACATTCTTGTCTGTGCTACTATTCATGCCCTTATCAATGTTGTTTCCTTAACAGGCTCACGCGGTATGGGTACAATTCGGGTGATACAATGCCTGATTTCACTGCAGGGTCATTCATCATCATTTCTCTTGCTTCATCTTCTGATTCAGCTTCGATTATCGCTATACCGAATTTCCCCGTCGTTTCGGGTCCTGCTAAAATTAATTTTCCCGCTTTCAGCAATTCCTGCAGGTATAAAAAATGCGTACCCATAATATTGCCTTCTTCTTCGGTCATTGTTTCAGCAAAATTTTCCTTATGAGGTCTTATAAAATATATGAATTGCATAGTTGTTGTATGATTTGATTTGAATTCAGCGTGAGGGTCATTTTATATAATTAATAGTGAATCCACAGGATCACTTCAGGAAACCAATATATAATCCTACAATAATAACCGTCAGGATCAATATGCCGAAAAGTATATAGAACTGGTTTGAGCTTCTTAGTTTATTAGGGAACATTATTTGGACTTTTTGATATTCGATTCATCCTGCGCTATTTTTATCTTAACCGAAAGCTCGCTTTGGTATTCAGGATTCAGTTCAATTGCTTTATTCCAGTCAGCAACAGCATCGCTGTAATTTTTAAGCCTGAAATTGGCGTAGCCGCGATTGTAATAGATATCGTAGTTATCCGGCTCCTGCTGAAGTGCTTTAGTATAATCTGTGAGTGCGCTTTTGTAATCTTTTAATGAGTAGTAACAATTGCCGCGGTAAAAAAATGATTCAGAAGTTTCGCTCTTTTCGAGTACAGCAGAAAAATCGCTGATTGCCTGTTTGTAATCTTTTAACTTAAATCTTGCATAACCACGTTTGTAATATGCTGTGGCATCACCTGAGAATTTTTCAAGGTATTTAGAAAAATAGACTTCTGCATCCTTGTAATTCTTATTCTCATTTGCCTGGGTGCCAATTTCGTAGTATTTCACGGGGTCGGTGAATTCAGTATATGAATTTTCCATCCCTATCATGGCAAGTATATCATTTACGGGAATCGCAAAGTATAAGGCACCTTCATGCTGGCCGCTTACGCTAAGACCAATAAGCTCGCCCCTTGCATTAAGTACCGCTCCGCCGGATGAACCGTCAGTAATGGGGCAGGTCATCTGCACAAGTTTAACGTTATTCTCGTCTATCCTGAAACCGCTGACAATACCTTCTGAAATGGAATTCTCATAGCCTTCGGGTGAACCCACTGCATATATTCTTTGACCTGCTTTTAAATTGCCGCTGTTACCGTATGAAATAGGTGTAAGTGTTCTGTCATCGGTCTTAAGGAAAAGGATATCTTTTAATTCATCGTACTTATAGATTTCGACGTTCTTTATCTCTTTTGAATAATGCTTTATTTCAATCCTGTTGGCATCTTTGCATACATGGTGATTGGTAACTATCATCCCGTCACTGATCACAACGCCTGAGCCCTGGAAAATATTCCCAAGGTTATCGTAGGCAATAATAACCACCACGGAGTTATCCACTTTTTCGTAAATTTTATCGGGAGTAAGTTCATCAGATGAAACCTGCTGGCTAAGCGTTCTTACGCAAACCAGGATAAATAAAAGGGGAAGTATGTAGAGATGTTTAAGTAACATTTGCCTCCGCTAACAATTACAGCAAATATAATGAAAATTGTTGATTTACAAACAATAAAATTAATTCAACATTTAAAATGCGCTAAGTATTTATTATATTTACGGTACAAATACCATGAAAGCCTTAGTATTAATACATTTTCCGCAATTCATTCGCACATCTACTGTGAATCAGTTATATTTAATAAACAACCGATGTTCAAGGAATGTTCTGAGTTTCAGGAGAAACTTCTTCTGCAATTTTCTCAGGCATAAAGAAGATATGAAAAATCTAATATACTATTCTGTCTTGTTGTTCGCAGCTGCATTTTATATTACTGCCTGTTCAGATAATGATATCATTAAAAACGGAAGCGGCAGCGTTATTGATCCTACAATTTTGATAACCGACGAATTCGGCAACATAATAGGAGGTGATACGACAGATTGGTGTTATCACGGAGGAAGTGGTGTAGTCTTTAATCCGGTTTACCCAAATCCAACCTATGATACGATGAAGCTGCATTTTACAATTCCGCAGCCCGATACTTTGACTTTATTTTTCGTCAACTCACCAGGTGATACATTATTCATCTGGAATAGTTATCCGCTAGAGCCCGGTTTTTATGATATCGCATTCAGTTCAGAAGGGGCGGGATACAATAGTATTATAAAACGACTATATTTAAAGGTAAAGAGCAATCCGAATAATTCCCAATACTGCCGTTATTACGGCGATGTACAGTTTTATTAAGTTTGTTCGGCAATTATCTTAAAAAGGGTCATTTTTGAGTGTATTTTTGAGAAATTAGGAATTTCTGTCTAATCGCTGTATCAATTAGTTAAATAAGGTAATTACTAATAAGCCCATCATTCCCTAACTTGACTATTTCGTAAAAAATCGCTAATTTTGTAGTTTCTAATAATAA
>CAZQYL010000353.1:0-2769 GCA_964597425.1 uncultured Ignavibacteriales bacterium
TAATATTCGTACCCATCTTAAATGATTCTTCGCGCTTTTCCGGGGGATCTTCATGCTCACGGGGTTCTGCCCAGCCATCGGATATATTCGTCTCGTAGGTATAATACACACACAGCCTGCCGTTTAGGTAATAGCCAAAGCCCTGCGGCGGCTTGCCGTCGTGTTCATGTATCTTCGGGAGTCCGTTTGGAAAGCTGAACTGTGAATTGTAAATTTTGTGGTCAAATGGCAGCTCCTGCATTTTCTGGTCAGGGAAGACTTTTTCCATTTCACGCCTGAAGGCTTTATCCATTCCATAATCATCATCGGCGTATAAAAATCCGCCCCGCTCAAGATACTGCCTTAAACGTTTTACTTCCGTATCGGTGAATGAAATGTTGCCGTGTCCTGTAATTAATATAAAAGGAAAATTGAAAATATCATCTGAGTTAATATCAACTGAGTAGAACTTCGATTCATCTACATCTATCACTGTGTTTTTCTTCAGGTAGTCCATCATATTCACTTCTGCAGAAGGATCGTTGTACCAGTCACCCCCGCCGGAATATTTAAGCCTCACTATCTTGAATGATGAGGATAGCTTGTTAATGCCATCGTTTTGTGAGTAAATAGTGGCCGCAGCAAAGAAGGCTATCATTACGATGAAGATTTTTTTCATTTATGCTTAAAAATAATTAGTGTCTTAATTGTGAAAATTTGCTAATCTATCTTTTTCATTCTAACAGTAGAGCGCGATAAAAAATGCCCGCCGGCTTCGCCCCATGAATAATTGTAGCTCAGTTCATCATTTTCCCAAAGCTCAATTGTAATTTCTTCACGGAAGATGTTGTTATCTTCAGGGTCGCCATAACCGAAAATAAACAGGCTGTGTTTTGATGATACCTGTCTGTATCTTCTCAGGTCAAACCTTGCCATAGTGCCAATATTATTATTCAGCGTCCACAACGCGAGTTTATTTTCGCTATCATTACATATTATAGTATATTCCTCGTTATAAAGAACCGTTTCTTCATTATACAACACAGTATCTTTATTGAATTCTGTGCCTTCCATTCCAATAGCTTTATATCTGAATGAAACGCCCTTATGGTTTACCACAGATTTTACCTCAAGCAATCCTTTGAATTCTTTTTTTTCGTGGTTAATTCCTATTCCTACATACTTGCCTTCGCGTTTTGTAAGAAGCTCCAGCAGGTTTATTTTTTTACTCTTTGGCACTTATTTAATCTTCTTTAATTGATTTTGTTCCCATTCGTTCCTTAGCAGGCTGTAAAGCTTCAGGTCGTGATACTCACTTTTGGCAAAAAGCCGTTTCCTCAGGATTCCTTCGTAGCTAAGGCCGCACTTCAGCATCACTTTTTCTGACGCGGTGTTTGCAAGTTTACATGTAGCTTCAACACGGTTGAGCTTCAGCCTCTCGAATCCGAACTTAATTACTTCTTCAAATGCTTCAGTGGTGTAACCTTTGTTCCAGAAATCTTTTGATAATGCGTAACCAACTTCTCCGAATCCGTTAGGCAGTGACCATACATGGTAACCGATAGTACCTATCAGTTTGCCAAGCTCCTTGTGAATTATTCCCCATGGACTGGGTATGCCATCCTGGTATTGCTGCGTGATGAACCTTAAGTAATGCATCGAGTCTGATATGTTACGGTGGTATTCCCACGTTACATGCTCGGCAACTTCAGGCACAGATGCGTAAGCAAAAACATCACCCGCATCACGCATTGAAAGTTTCCGAAGCCTCAGACGTCCGGTTTCCAGTATCGGAAGATTTTTAAATATGTCGTAAGCTCTTTCTGTCATTTGTATATTTCAGCAGAAAGCAAATTTATCTCTAATTGATTTTATATGATAGGAAATTACGATTACTTAAATATAATCATGTATTTTAATAATAATTTAACCGCTTCATATTATTTGTTTGGATTGTTATTTGAAACAGATATGAGTAATTTTGACTTTAATACACAAAAATGGCCGAAAAATACACAAAAATAAAACAAATTTACGAAGGTAAAGCTAAAAAACTTTATACATTAAAAGGGCACAAAGACCTGTTATTGCAGGAATTCAAAGATGATGCCACTGCTTTTAATGCCTTGAAAAAAGGAAAGATCTTAAACAAAGGAATTATTAATTGTGAATTGACAACTTTTCTGTTTACATATCTCAGAAAAAAAGGAGTAAGGAATCATTTTGTTAAGCAGGTTTCTGCAAATGAAATGATAATAGACCGCCTGAAGATTGTACCGATAGAAGTAGTTGTAAGAAATATTGCGGCAGGCAGCCTGCTTAAAAAAACAAACTTCAAAGAAGGCCACCAGCTTGCAAAACCGATCGTTGAGTTCTATTACAAAGATGACTCGCTTGGAGACCCGATGATAAGTGATTCACATGCACTTGCGATGAAAATTGCAACCGAAAAAGATCTGAAAACACTGAAACAAATGGCAGAGAAAATAAATACAATACTTAAGCCATTCTTTTTGAAGAGGGGATTAAAACTTGTTGATTTTAAGCTTGAGTTCGGCAAAGATAAAACAGGCAGGATAATGCTGGGTGATGAAATAACACCCGATACATGCAGGCTGTGGGATAAAAAGACCAACAAGAAGCTTGATAAAGACCGCTTCAGATTCGATCTTGGGGGAGTTAACGAAGCATACGCCGAAGTAAGAAAACGCATTTTAGGAAAGTAAACAGGTTTAGATAAGATTTGAGACTTACAATATACGGCAGAAGTACTGTAATTAAAGCGCTTGT
>CAZQYL010000354.1:0-2753 GCA_964597425.1 uncultured Ignavibacteriales bacterium
TTTTGTAAATGAGCCATCGCCATTACCTTTGTATAAAAAATTATTCCTGTTGTAATTAGCTGTATAGATATCAAGCTTGCCGTCTTTATCGTAATCAACGGAACTGCTTCCCCAAGAATTGCCTATTTCATTTACAAAAGTGCCTGTTGTAACTTTTGTAAATGTACCATCACCATTATTGGAATAAAAAAAGTTATTCTGGCTGGCGGATGAACCGCCGTTTACAACAAATATATCCGGGAAGCCGTCATTGTTATAATCACCAATTGACGCGCCGTATGAAAAGCCGCCATCGTTCACAAGTGCGCCTGCAGTAATTTTGGTAAAATTCCCGCTGCCGTCATTCCTGAACAAGATGTTATTCTGATTGGTAATATTGGCGGCGAACATATCAAGAAGTCCATCGTTATTGTAATCAAACCAGTAAACGCCTTCAGTATAGGATGCGTCATTAACAATTGCACCGGTGGTAACTTTGGTAAAAGTAACCTGAGAGCAAACTTCACCTGCAAACAGAATGCATACAAAAAGCAAAAGAATATTTCTCATATCTTTACGGGAATAATTTTAAAATTTACACTTCCTGGATGTAATTATGAAAGAGGGCGGCAATGTTTGAAACTTACAAATATAAACAAATACTATGAATTGAGGATGAATATCAAAGGCTAATACTCATCCATACTCTTAATTTCAAGCTGCTCAGGTTTATATTTGTAAATGGAATTTACAAACAGCACTGCTATTTTAAGGTTATTAATCAGGGGAATGTTATAATCAATTGCTTTGCGGCGCATTATGTAGCCGTCACGCATTGATTTATGTTCATGCTTCATGGATTGCGTGTTTATTACAAGGTCAAATTTCTTCTTTTCGAGCATCGAAAGTATATTCGGGTTTTTCTTCTCGTTAATCTTGTATACCAACTTCGATTTTACCTTATGCTCTTTCAGCAGAGCATGAGTATTTGTAGTTGCAAAGATAGTGAAACCCATTTCGTTCAGTTTTCTTGCGCTGTCTAAGAACTCAATTTTATCTTCAAGGTCACCCAGCGTAAGCAATATATTTTGCTTAGGCAGCCTGAAACCTGTTGATAGCAGTGACTTCAGGAAAGCCTCTTCCATTGATTCACCAAAACAGGCAACTTCGCCTGTTGAGGACATTTCAACCCCCAAGATAGGGTCAGCGCCGCTTAAGCGGCTGAAGGAAAATTGCGGAGCTTTTACTACTATATGATCAAGATCAAGCGTTTTATAATCACCCTTAATATCATGCCCTAAAATTGATTTCACCGCGAAATCAATAAAATTGTAATTTGTAGCCTTTGAAATAAAGGGGAACGAACGGCTGGCCCTTAAGTTACATTCAATAACCTTAACTTTATTTTCCTTGGCAAGATACTGAATATTAAATGGACCCGTTATTTTTAATTCTTTTACAATAGCCTTTGTTATCCTTTTGACCTGGTGAACTGTTTCAAAGTATAACTTCTGTGGGGGAATCGCAAGTGTTGCATCACCTGAATGCACTCCCGCGTTTTCAACATGTTCGCTAATTGCATAAATTATCAGCTCGCCATTCTGACCTACGCCGTCAATTTCAATTTCCTTTGCGCCTTCTTCAAACTTGGAAATAACCACGGGGAAATCCTTCGATATCTGTGCATGTTCCTTGATATACTCTTCCAGTGAGCGGTCATTATTGCAGACCTTCATTGCAGTACCGGAAAGCACATACGATGGTCTGATAAGCACAGGGTAACCTATCTGGTTAGAGAACTTCTTCGCCTGCTTTAAGTCAGCAAGCTCCTGCCAAACGGGCTGGTCAATTTCAAGTCTATCTAAAATTGATGAGAACTTATTCCTGTCTTCGCATTTATCAATTGAGTGCGGTGAAGTGCCGAGTATCCATGCGCTATTTTCGTGGAGCTTCAACGCTAGGTTATTTGGTATCTGCCCGCCCATTGAAATAATTATGCCAAGCGGTTTTTCAAACTCATAAATATCCAGTACGCGCTCAAGGCTTAACTCTTCAAAATATAATTTATCGCAAATATCATAATCTGTGCTTACTGTCTCAGGGTTGTAATTCACCATTACAACTTTGTATCCAAGCTTACGCAGGATCTTAGCCGTGGTTACACAGCACCAGTCAAATTCAACCGATGAGCCTATCTTATAGGGACCCGAACCCAGTATCATGATCTTTTTCTTATCAGTCTCTTTGGTTTCTTCTATATCATGTGTATCACCGTGATATGTTGAGTACAGGTAATTCGTCTCCGCGGGATACTCCGCAGCAAGTGTATCGATCTGTTTGAATACGGGCATCACACCAAGTGATTTCCTGATTATCCTTATCTCATCTTCCTCTGCGCCAACCAGAAGTCCGATCTGTTTATCTGAATATCCGAGCTTCTTTGCCTCGAGCAGAAAATCAGCGGTAATATTATCTTTAGTAGTTGCAAGTTTTCTGAAGTTATCGATATTTCTTATCTGGTAAAGGAACCACTTATCTATCTTTGACATGTTATGTACTTCTTCAACGGAATAACCGTCCCTTAAAGCGCGTGAAATAGCGAATAGCCTGCGAGGCGTTGGGGTAATTATATCCTGTTTGATAGTCTGGGTCTTTGATTTATTCAGCACCAGCCCGAACTTACCTACCTGCAGCATTCTTATAGCTTTTTGCAGCACCTCAGGGAAACTTCTGCCGATAGCCATTACTTCACCAACGGATTTCATTTTGCTGCC
>CAZQYL010000355.1:0-2753 GCA_964597425.1 uncultured Ignavibacteriales bacterium
TTCTGCGGATGATAACATTAAGCCTGTGTTTAACAAAGCTCTCCATCATATCCTTTAGATTCAGCACTCTGGGAATACCATCAACAAGCGCAAGCAGGATAACACCGAAAGTAACCTGCATCTGCGTATGCTTGAAAAGGTTATTCAGTATAACATTAGCTGCGCCGCCGCGTTTCACATCAATTACTACCCTTAAGCCGTCTTTATCTGATTCATCACGTACATCTGAAATATCTTCAATCTTTTTATCACGTACCAAGTACGCAATGTTTTCTATTAAATTCGCTTTATTCACCTGGTAAGGAAGTTCGGATATAATAATTGTTTCCCTGTCATTCTTTGCGACTTCAATCCTAGCCTTAGCGCGAATTATTATTTTGCCTCTGCCGGTTAAGTAAGCAGATTTAACACCTTCGAATCCCCATATAATACCGCCTGTTGGGAAGTCGGGTGCTTTGATATGCTTCATTATCTTATCAATACCGATCGCCGGATCTTTAATAAGCGCAATCAACCCGTCAACAACTTCAGTCAAATTGTGCGGGGGAATATTAGTAGCCATACCAACAGCAATACCGCTTGAACCGTTTACAAGCAGGTTAGGCAGAATTGTAGGAAGCACTGAAGGCTCTCTTGCGGTATCATCATAGTTTGCTACAAAATCAACCGTGTTTTTATCAAGATCAGCGAGTATGTTGTTTGATATCTGTGCAAGCCTTACTTCTGTATAACGCATTGCCGCGGGTGAGTCACCATCAACAGAGCCAAAGTTACCCTGGCCATCAACCAGCGGGTAGCGCAGAGAAAAATCCTGCACCATACGCACAATTGTATCGTATACAGCCTTATCGCCATGGGGATGGTATTTACCAAGCACATCACCCACAACCCTTGCGGATTTTTTGTAGGGACGGTTGGGCTGAAGCCCGAGTTCATTCATGCCGTATAGCACCCTGCGGTGAACGGGTTTTAAGCCGTCCCTTACATCGGGTAAAGCGCGCGCAACAATTACGCTCATCGAGTAATCAAGGTAAGAGTTCTGCATTTCCTGCTCAATATTTACAGGAATAATTTTTTCGTTAGCCATCTATATTTTTAATATGTATAAAATTTTTTCTTTAATCTGCAATTCACTCAACAGGTTTAAGTCCCTGCATAGCCCTTAAAAATCCAATTTGCCCGGTGTGATATGAATCATGCTGCAAAAGCTGGCGGAAGAAAACTACTTTTTCATCATCAGAAAAAATATTCTCACCAAGTTTTTCCGCACCCGCGATACATTCATCATTGAGCTTTCTTAAATTCTCGATCTCTTCCTGCCAAGATTCTTCTGTCTGAACGTACGGCATCGGCGCCCAGTTGTCATCTTTGGCATTAAGCTTCTTATCTTCATTCAAATAGGTAAGAGCCCAGTGCTTCCAGTATGCAATATGCCTGACTATCTGCCATATGCCGTGTCTATCCGGTGATGGTTTGTACAGGGCTTCGGACATGTTAAGTCCTTCGATCTGTTTTAGCAGGCTTGCCTGCCAGAAGTTCTTATCAACAGTAAATTGCTTAAGGTCACTAACATAGGCTGCTGAGGGGTTCAAATTTTCTGTTCCCATAATGATGGATGATCATTAAAAAATTGTAAAAAAACTGCCCGGAATTTATTGTAATATCCTTAAAATTAAGCAAAAATAAGCATTAATTCAATTGAGAAATGAATACAGGAAGCACTTTTTTAAGGTTGAGGGAAGCCTTTTGGGCGGTTAATAATACATTTTCATGCGAGGTCTGGCCGGCTGAATTTTCCTTCAGTAAATTTGTGATAACTGAAAGCGCAACTACACTGATATTATTTGAAGCAGCCTCAATCACTTCCGGGACGGTTGACATTCCGGCAGCATCAAGCATAATTTTCTTCTGAAAGCGTATTTCGGCGTTTGTTTCATAGGTCGGGCCGGAATAGCAGCCATATGTCCCTTCGTGCAGTTTAACATTTGATACTTTACATGAAAACCTGAACTTATCCTGCAGTTCTTTGCTGTAGAATGGTCTGTGGGTCCTCTCACCGGCGAACCTGAGCTTATCAATAAAATTGATATGAGAAGTAATAAGCATCAAGTCTCCTTCTGAAAAGTTATCATTCAGCCCGCCGGCTGCATTTGTGATTAGTATCTTATCTGCTCCGTGCTTTATGGCGTAATTAATGTTATATGTTATCTCCTCAAGGCTGTATCCTTCATAGAAATGCCTTCTCCCCTTAAAAACCAGAACGTCTTTATCATTTACCCTGCACCTGTAAATAGTTTTGCGGTGAATTCCGGCGGAATCTTCCAGCAGTATGGTTTTATCTGAAATAATATCCTCATCAAGATCAACTCCGCTGCCGAGTATTAATGCTAGTGCTATTTTACTATTATTTATCAATTTAAATGAATAATTCTTTTTATGTTTCAAAATAATTTTATTTTTTGCAAATTTACACGTGAAAATACGGTATATTGCACTTTTTAGAGCCGTAAAACAGGCCATTTTTTACAAATTGTAACAAAAGCAATATATTGAAACAATAAGTATTAATTATCTGTTAAATTCATTAAGCATCATATTATAAATCAGATCTATTAATTAGTGACCGAATCCAGTATATCAAAAGCCCAGGAGTACCTGGAAAGAGCTTATAAACTGCAGATGGATGGCAATTATGAAGAGGCAATAAGGAATTACAAGCTTTCAATTGAATTCTTTCCGACCGCCGAAGCACA
>CAZQYL010000356.1:0-2732 GCA_964597425.1 uncultured Ignavibacteriales bacterium
GTAACAACGTTGGGCATAAGTTTATCCCAATTTGTCATAACTACATTATCCGTATTTCTCATCATAGCAAACAACCTGTCACCTTTTTTGTATTTTTCAAACATGTTATCCTTGCCGTATTTATCAAAAACAAACTCAATATCCATGGCTGTTGCGTTTACCTTTGCTTCCAGCCTTGTCATTGTCTGGAAACCATCTACCTGCAATGACGCAATCATATTTTCATCATCCAGCGGCTTTACATCCAAAATATAACTCCATGACTGTGACCCCTCGCCGGAAACATTTTTTGCAGATTCTTCAAATGTATAACGCCCTAACCACCATTTTTTACCTATATCTTTTGAAGTATTGCTTTGTGAGTTTGGCTGAACGTTCTGAGTTGAACTCTGGTTTTCAACTCTTGGTGCCTCATCTTTCTTGCCGCAGGAAACAAGTAATGCTGCAAACGCAATAAACAGAACAATTTTGATTCTTCTCATTTTTTGGATTAACTCCTTCCCTATTCAGGTGATATATTATTTATTATTCTTTTTTTCAAAATTACACAAATGCCTTCAATCTTTTCAATACCTCATCTTTGCCCAGTACATAGGCTATCAAACCAAGCTCAGGGCCGTGTTCTTCGCCCGTCAGGGCAAGCCTTACAGGCATAAACAGGTTTTTGCCCTTCACCCCTGATTCCTTCTGAACTTCACTTAAAGCAGGTTTAAAATTATCGGTCGAAATTTCAAGCAATTGCTCTATTTTTGATTGCAATAATGCAAAAACCTGTTTTGAAGTTTCACTCTTAACGATCTCATTTTGTTCCGGTTGTATGCTAACTTCATTATAGTAAACTTTGGCTGCCTCCGCTGATTCATCGAGTTTATTTATGTAATTCCTGATAGCTGATACAACTCTTTTGGTCTTTACAAGATCACTTGTATCAATTCCCCCGCCACTTAAATATGGAATGATCAATTCAGTCAGAGCATCAATATCATAATTCTTGATATACTCCCCGTTCATCCAGTTGAGCTTTTCAACATTAAAAACAGCACCTGCGGAATTAACCCGTTCAATGCTGAATTTTTCTATCAGCTCAGCTTTGGTGAATATCTCTTTCTCTTCCCCATCGCCGGGATTCCATCCCAACAATGTCATGAAGTTCAGTAACGCTTCCTTCAGGTAGCCTTTCTTTAAATAATCTTCAGTTGCAACATCACCCTGCCGCTTTGAGAGCTTGGATTTATCGGGGTTTAGTATCAGCGGCACATGTGCCATCTGCGGCACTTCCCATCCAAAAGCATTGTATAGTATAATATGCTTCGGTACCGATGTAAGCCATTCTTCACCCCGTATGATATGAGTGATTTTCATAAAGTGGTCATCAATTACATTAGCTAAGTGATAAGTTGGAAAGCCATCGCTTTTAAGCAATACCTGGTCATCCACAAGGTTAGTATCAATCTTAACATTTCCGCGGATAATATCAGTGAATCTTATTTCAGTATCCAATGGTACTTTTAATCTGATAACATAGGGAATCCCCGAAGCTAATTTTTCTTTTACTTCATTATCCGTAAATACCCTTGCCCTGCGATCATACATTGTCTGCTTGCCCTGCATTTGCTGCACTTTGCGCATTTCATCAAGCTCATCGGCAGTTTCAAATGCGTAATAAGCGTGTCCATTTGCCAGGAGCTCATCGCAATACTTTTTGTACATATCCAGCCGCTCTGATTGAAAGTACGGTCCAAACTCGCCGCCAACACCCGGACCCTCATCGTAATTCAGGCCCATTTCATTGAGTATATTTATCAGGTTCTCAACTGCGCCTTCAACCTTACGTGATTGATCAGTATCTTCGATCCTTAATATAAACTTGCCATTATGGTGTCTCGCAAATAGATAATTAAACAGGGCTGTCCTTAGACTTCCCAAATGCAGATAACCCGTTGGCGATGGTGCAAAACGTACCCGTACTTCGTTATTCATTAATTGATCCTGAAATTTTAGCTGAAAATGAATGAAATTGACAATAATTCCTACAAATATTGCTGAAATTTGGGAAATATAACAGGAAATTCATAATAATTACTGAATTGAAAAAACTGGCATTACATATTATATTTTACAAACTTATTATGTAATGAGAACAATCACAAATCTCTTATTTTCATTATTCATTTTCAGCAATTTTGTACTTGCGCAGGATAGCTATAAACCATTATTTAAAATTTATGAAAATGGTTTATATGGTTATATAGATTCAAACGGAGCTGTTGTTATTCCTCCGAAATTCAAAGGAGCAGGAGAGTTTTCCGAAGGCTTAGCACCCGTGAGAGAAAAAGGATATTATGGATATATTGACGAAACGGGGAAATATGTATTACCGGCAATTTATGATTATGCGGAATCTTTTAAAGAAGGACTAGCGAAGATATACATTGACGGAAATGCAAATATCATAGATAAAACCGGGAAATTAAAAATTAATTTTATAACATCCGAAATTAAAGATTATACCGGTTCATTAGTTAAAGTCAAATCATCTAAAAATAATTGGGGAGTCGTAAAGCTTAATGGTAATCTTATAATTGATACAATATATGACCAAATTTCTGAAATTAGCGAAGGTATCTATATTGTCAATAATTATAACGGACCTTATTCAGCAATAGATTCTAACGGCACAATAATAGTCCCTTTTGGATATTATAATGACATTTCTGAATTTCATAACGGTT
>CAZQYL010000357.1:0-2719 GCA_964597425.1 uncultured Ignavibacteriales bacterium
ACCAGCTTAAAGCAGCTCAGGTATCCGGCAATACTGTTGAAGCAAACAGGATTAAGCAGGAAATTGATAAAATGATCCCTGCTGAGAACAAATTTGATGCAATGAGGGATATGCCGAATCTGGAAAATCCGGTAGAAACCAAAACAGCACCTGTTCCTTTTGATCAGGACTGGTATAACAGTGATGTAACTGTATATTCAGGTTCAGTTAAATTCGGTGATCCGTATTTCAGACAGGTGGATATGAAAATGGGAGAAGACGGCAACATGTATGTTGCATATAACCGTGCTCCGGTATCAGGTACAAACGGCAGAATTGACGTTTACAGGTCATCTAACGGCGGAGCTTCATGGGTATATACAAACGGAATTCAGTATGCAGGCAGCTATATAGGTACAGTAAGCATGCTTGTAGAGTTAAGAGACAATGGAGGAAATCCTGATTCAACAAGGATCTTTGTTTTTTACACTGTTTCATCAACAGTTAACAACGATGGAGCAACCATGTCTTTTGGCAGCTGGAGAAGGAACGGAACAGCTTGGTACTCAGGCAACATAGCATCACCGCCTTCAGGGCAGGAGTATTCATTTGCATCAGCAGTAAGTGATGGTGTATTCTATGGAACAGCTACCTGGATAGGGGTAATGTGTACAGAATCAAACAATGCACTTTCAACCACTAACTCATTCAGGTATTACAGAAGCGTTGATTGGGGTGCTACATGGACAGGTGTTACATTCAGTTCGGGATGGGATGATTTTTATCCAAGCGCAGAATTAAGACCGGGTTCGGGTCCTTCAACGGATTCAGTATGGATAGCAGTAGAAAGACGTTTTAGCGGAACTAATTATGAGATCAGGATAATAAGAACACCCTGGTCACCAACAGCTTCAAATAATACATATTTTGTTACTTCCGGAGGTTCCGGAGTTAAATACGAGAAACCATCATTGACCGTAAAACAGAACAGGACATGCGACTCTGCAATGTTCACAGTGACAAAGAACGGCGTATCATACTATTGCCCAACAGTTAATGGCGGCGGTGCATGGAGCGTTGACTTTACACTAGGCGGAACAGGTAACGGTAATAACAAAGCATTTACCTGGTGTTCATCAAATCCAAACGGCAACGAACCTTTTAATGGAATCTGGGTATCCAGTGATGGAGACTCAATTAACTTAAGAGTAGGCGGAAAGATCGGAAACCTTGGAGCTACTGTATACAAAAGGAATAACAATACGGCATCAACATCAGTATCACCAACCTGTATGGTATATTCACCGGTTCCGACAACCAGTTTATGTGCTTTTTCATATGCAGGATTTGGACCAACGAATATTTACGCTAACCAGGAAGGATTAATTACAGGTATAAATCAGAATGGCAACGAAGTACCTGAGAATTTTTCATTATCGCAGAACTATCCTAATCCGTTCAACCCTGTAACAAATATCAATTTTTCGATCCCCAAAAGCGGATTTGTAAAAATAGCAGTATATGATTTACTTGGAAGAAAAGTTGCAGAGATTGTTAACAGTGAAATGACAGCAGGAAACTACACTGCAGATTTTGATGCTTCACAGCTTTCAAGCGGTATCTACTTCTATACTTTGGTATCCGGAAGTTTTACCGATACCAAAAGGATGGTTCTTGTAAAATAACTAAACTTGTATAATGCTGTCTTCTTCAATACAGCTTAAAAATATGTTAATTGAATAAGAGCTTCTTTATATTACCCCCGTAGTACGAAGGAAGAGGACACGCAGCGAGGACAAAAGCCGGTGGCAGGGAATGGCCGGTAACCGGCACTGTTGAACAGCGGATGATAAATATCATCTGCTGTTTTTTTATTTTAACACAGTATTAACAGGCAGTTAAAAAATCTATCATATTCGTTTATGGAGTGTATCATCCGTGTAAACTGCCTATATTCAATTAATACCTACTAGTGATTTTCCTGCAATAAAAAAATTAAAAGAAAGACAGGTAATTACCATGTCATTACCCGATGAAAGTGTTATTACTGTATTAAGAGAGCTGATGGAGATCAGCAAAGATGGCGAACAGGGATACAAAGATGCCGCTGATGATATTAAAGATAAAGGTATGAGTATTGTACTTTTTGAATTTTCGGTTCAAAGAGGTGAGTTTGTGAACAGGCTCAGGGAGACTATACGGAATCTTGGAGGAGCTACAGAGTTTGCCGGTAGTGTTCTGGGAATATTACACAGAAGGTGGATGGATGTAAAGTTTGCCGTTGCGGGCAGCGATCCTGCATCAGTTCTGAATGAATGCCTGCGCGGAGACAGATCTGCAATAAACAAATATGAAATTCAGCTTGGCAGGGCATTGCCGGATAATATCAGAGCTGTTATTCTGAATCAGTATGAAATTGTGAAATATAATTATGATACCATTACGAAGTTATTGGAAAAACATAATCTTGCAATTGCAAAAAGCTGATAAATAAGGAACGAATTATAATTTCATTTGGTTAAAAATGTTATAATTGGAGGAAATAACCGGGAAAAAACTGGTGAATATTCTTCATTGATTTAAAAAGCTAAATTAGTTATTCTGTAATCAATTAACATCAAAAAATGAAAAAACTATCATTAATAGTAGTAATTTTCGCCCTCGTAACCGGTATTTCATTTTCGCAGTTCAAAGAGATCCCAAATAAGACCAAAACCCAGCTCAAATCAGGCAACGGTCT
>CAZQYL010000358.1:0-2703 GCA_964597425.1 uncultured Ignavibacteriales bacterium
GAATCATTCTGCCATTTAAGCAGCAATCCTTTTGTACTGTCGGCATTTATCTTTACTGTGTTGTAGGATTTGCCGATGGTAATTGACGCATTATGCCAGCCGGGTGAGAGTTTTACAATTTTCTGTATTTCACTTTCCAGATCGCTTTCGCTCATTAATGTACTTTTGGGAACGACAACATCACGGTTTATCTGCATGTAAATTTCTTTTCCCAAAAGAGATCCATCAAATGTTATCGCGTAATCTTTCTTTTGTTTTTCCATTTCAGATTTTCCTATCGTCTCAATAGCATTGCTGCAGGCGTTCCATTCTTTCTGCCATGATTCTTTAATGAATGTCATACCGGAATTACTGATATTCACCTGTTTGCCTGGTTTCCAGTTGAGCGAAATACTTTCGCCGCCGCGATCGTAGACTTTTTCCTCGTATGAATCAATTTCATCAAAGTCATTATTTTTGAAAACATCATATAACTTATCCAGCTCGGCAGATGTCAATTTAAAATAAACCTTTGTTACAGCTCCTCCATCGTTTATTTTGTAATAACAGGAATCCTTTGAGATAAAAATATTTTCGCTGTAATACATCATGCCGCCGCTTTGAGAATAGCTGAAACGGATATCATCCGGGCGTTTATCAGGCAGCGGGGAGTTATCGCCTGAGCCTATACTTTTTGCGCAGATGAATCCGGTGCCAATAAATAATATATTCAGAAGTAATAATGATAAATATTTCATTTTCAATTTCATAATATTTTTCAGTTAGTTATGTTACTGAAATTGCGGGAGAATTGTTCCGCTGATGCAAAAATAGGGAAATTTAATATATTATTTAACCTCACACCTTTGAAGGAGTCCTTTGGACCTGCCCTTTGATCCCGCTTTCAGCGAGCCTGCAAAACGAGTTTTACAAACCCCCATCGCAGATTCACGAAAGTTTTTTCAATTCGATTTATCCAGATTTAACGTGAATTATAGAAATAGTCCCCCCTTCAACTGAAGGGGGGATGGGATTCCGGAATTCAATATATACTTTGATTTTTCGTAATTAAACAGAATAGTTATATTGCAGAAGGGGGTTTGTTTTTAAGATATTCTAAGCACAGACAAGCCTAAAGGTCACGCAAAGGTCTGTGCCACTAATATAATAAAAGTATGAAAACGGCAGAATATTACATTAAGTCACTTGAATTGCAGAAGCACCCTGAAGGCGGGTGGTTTAAAGAAGTGTACAGGTCAACTGAAGAAATTGCGAAAGAGCACTTGCCCGATAGGTATACGGGTACAAGGCATCACTCTACCTCGATATACTTTCTATTGACCTCCGATACTTTTTCAGCATTTCATCGCATCAAAAGCGACGAGCTATGGCATTTTTATGATGGCTCGCCGGTAACAATATATATGATAGATGATGACGGGAATTATAGCGAGATCACTCTGGGGAGAGATATTGAAAGCAGTGAAGTACTGCAGTGCGTTATACCGCACGGAGTGTGGTTTGGCGCAAAGGTAAATTCACATGATTCATTCTGCCTTGTCGGCTGCACGGTTGCTCCGGGTTTCCATTTTGATGATTTTGAACTGGGCGAAAGGGAAGAGCTGTTGAAAAAGTTTCCGGAGCATAAAGAAATAATTAAGAAATTGACTAACTAACTCTTAACCACCCTAGTATTCAGTAAGGAAATTTAAATTATTGCCTATTTCTTCTTATTGATCAGATCAAAATTTAAGCCCATGCTTACAAGCGGGTAGAACGCAAGCGGGAAATCGCTGCCGGGAACAAATACAGCCAGTGCATCAAAATTAATAAAATCGTTGAATATTCTGATACCCGCTGATAAAACAGGTACGGATTCACCAACAATTCCCCAATTTTCTGAGATCAGTTTAAATCCGCGGGCAACCTGTACATCTCCGCCAATCTGAACAACAGGTTTCTTATCGAATAAACCCCTGGTAAAGTTATATCCCGCACCGATATTAAGTGAGGCTTCTTGCGAACCAATTGAAGCCGCTATATAACCAATTGAAAAAGAATTAAAGTCAGAACTATTATCTTTTGCCGGGCACCATAAAAGTCCCCCGCTAATACTCAGATATTCTGTTTTTAAGAATCTTACTTTCGGCACAACGTAAAATAATCCAAATGGTACAGACATACCGAAACCAACATTTATATAATCGGTAATTCCTACATGTGCGGTAGGAAAAGCCAGGTAAGGTATAATGACCATTGAAGCAATTTGTAACTGCCCTTGTTTTATCGTTTTGCCTGTTGGCGCAAGGATCATACGGTTATCGCTCTTATCTGAAAGCCATTCATCGGTTGATCTTGAAAAAAAATCAACTGATTCCAAAGAGTCGGTTGATCTGGTGTCTACGCTATCCTGTGCGTTTAATATTACGGGTGACAGAATAGTAATAATTAAGAGTATATAAAACTTTTTCATAAAATATCACTTTTACTTACTACAAAATTAAAAGCTATTTCAGTGAATTTAAATGATTTATATCATAAATCGGGTAACAGGTAAAATCTTTGGCAAATTGGCTGATTTTAAAATGAAAGTTCAATTATATTTGTAAAATTAGCTCACAAGAATATGATAGAAACCTGGATATTAGTAGTAACATTGTTTTTACCAAGAATCGCGCTGGCAATTGCATACTTCAGCCACCAGATACCGAATAATAATATTCC
>CAZQYL010000359.1:0-2697 GCA_964597425.1 uncultured Ignavibacteriales bacterium
TTTCAAGTGCCAAAAGATTTTTGCCTGCCAGCCCGAATAATCTTCTTTCAGTCATATCGTCAATAACATATTTCCTGATCTCCACATCATTTCTTTCAAACAGAGATATTGCCAGGTATTTTTCCACAAGGCTGTACAATGCTGAAAGCAGGTACCGGTAAGTTTTTTCATCGTACTTCCTTGTCCCGTATATCTTTTTAAACAGAGCTTCCGGGCTCATCCTGCGGTCATTTGTATCAAAATCCGGGTATAATGCCGCTATCAGTTTAAACAGCTTGCTTACACTTTCGTTGGTATTAAAATAATCAGAGCTTATAAACCGCCTGAATTTCTTCAATTCAACCTTATCAAATGTCTTAAGTATTTCAATAAGTTTTTTTAGAAGCATTTTCTCCGTGTCTTTTCATGGTGAAGTTACTTGAATTTTAGATTAAAGTAAATGCCGTTTTTGGAGAAATTTCAGTGTTTTTTTGCCGTTTCTTACATATGAATTCACTCTAATCTCACGGAAAACTTCTTTGTCAGGGTGCACTCCTGAGGATATCTTTGTAACATAAAAGTGCACGTGCACTTTGAACAGGACCGAAAATGAGAAAGAAGCAGAATAACATAACAGAAGCAACCGCAAAGGGATACAGACTGAAACCTGAAACACATGAACTGATTGAGAAATTGAGCAGGAAAATTGGCGGCACCAAAGATGAGGTCATCAGCAGGGCATGCAGAATGTTCGATAATTCAGTTAACAGGACAATTAAAAACAGGAACAACAATAAATAACAGGTAGCAAAAAAAATAAAAACATCATTTAACTAAACCAAAAGGAGCAAACAATGAAACACTTTTCATCCATCAAAACCAGGCATACATTAAGCTATGCTTATTCGGCAGTAATTCTGATTCTTTTCATCTTCACATTCCGTGCAGCAGCCCAGGATAAACCGGGCGGAAATGTACCTGCGCAGTTTAAATATTCAAACAGCATTAACGGAAACACTTCAGATCCGATGATGACCTCAACTCAGCCCGGTGAACAGCAGTTCACCATTGAAAAACAATCTTTGCTTGACCGCTTAAGGTCCGCAAGGCTGAATAATGATCTGGTAACCGCCGGGCAGCTGCGCAATAGTCTTGATCAATTGGACGGATTAACAACTTATGTGCCACAGGAAAACAATGATCCTTCCAACAATCCTATAAAGGAAAAATATGTAACCATGAATGTAAAACCTCCGTTTGTGGCAGAAGGTGATTTTTCGGTTTCTACAATTTCTTCCGCAGCAATTTGGGCAGTTGCAACTGCAAGTTCAAACCGCTCTTCAGCGATATTTGCCGCAACTACTGAGTATGTAGCCGGTTCGGGTGATAATGTAAAAATATATGTTTCTTATAACGGCGGGGCAACATGGATCCTGAAATATACATACAACGGCTTTGCTGCCGGCGTTGATTGCCGCGCGGGAGAACTGGATATTGAACCCATCATAAGCGGAAATGATACGCTGGTGTACTGTGCTGTTGGTATAAATTACAACAATCATGCATGGTCAACAATGGTAGTGGCAAATATCGGCACCGGTGCTGGATCCGGCTCAACATGGAGTTTCGGAGGATACCTGAGTGCAAACGTGAATTACTACAATCCAAAAGTTACAAGCGATAATTCTACATATTCATCCGCTACTTATGTTTATATGACCTCATCATTTGACTCAGCCGGAACAACAAAGTATACCACCAGGTACCTTCTTGTAACAAGCCCGTTTACAACAGCACCAACTTATACATACAGACAGCCAAACGCACCTAACGGTTTCTGGTGGCAGTCAAACGGTTTAAGCCCGAACGCTTACCTGCATCAGGATATATGTTATTACAATACAGGAAGCGTAGACAGGGTTTACACGGTTTATAATCATGCAGGTACTTCAACAAACAAAAGCGTTTACATTGCATGGAGCAATGACTATGGCGTAACAGTTGGTTCCGGCAACACTCTAACACTCACAGAAACCACAAATATCCAGGGCGCAATTTGCGCAGCAAACGGAGGTACCGGCAGGCAGACTATGGCAATCGGTTACAGATTGTTATTTTCAACTGACTGGGACTACCGCATACAATATTCACCAACAGGCGGAACATCATCAGGTGTGTTTACGGGTCAGTACATTGAGTTTACCGGAGATACAACTTTGTTGATCAGTCTGCAGGCTGTAGATCTTGCCAACGGCAGGTTTGTTACAGGACATGCAAGAAACGGCGGCGAGCATTACTACAGGTCATTTAACGGAACTACATTGGGAACACCATTCCAGACAAACAATATTCAGGGAGATGTCACCTACGGCGGATGCCGCGCCGGCTACTGGAACTCGCCCAATCCGGATTCATGTGTGGTTGTCTGGTCGCCAAACATGGGCTCAGGTGCATTATGTTCTAGGCTGATATGCAGTACAGTCGGAATACAGAATAACGGAAATGGTGTACCATCTGAGTTTTCTTTAAATCAGAATTATCCTAATCCGTTCAATCCTGTGACTAATATCAAATTCAGTATACCTAAGTCATCATTTGTAAAGATTACAGTGTTTGATATTACAGGCAAAGAAGTTACAAAACTGGTAAATGAAAACATGAACGCGGGTTCTTACACTGTGGACTTCAATGCATCCGATCTTGCAACCGGAGTTTATT
>CAZQYL010000360.1:0-2696 GCA_964597425.1 uncultured Ignavibacteriales bacterium
CAGAATTACCCGAACCCGTTCAATCCAAATACCAAAATAAACTTTTCAATCCCTTCATCAGGTTTGAGTAACGGGTCCAATGTCCGTTTGGCTGTCTTTGATATCCTTGGCAAAGAGGTTGCTTTGCTTGTGAATGAAAATTTATCAGCAGGAAACTATTCAATAGATTTCAATGCTTCCTCTATTCCGAGCGGTACGTATTTCTACAGGTTAACTGCAGGTTCATTTACTGATACTAAAAAATTAGTTCTGATAAAATAATAATATCATATACATCCGATGGCTCACGGTCATCGGATGAATAAAAACGTCTCAGAAAGGATAAATAAAATGATCACAAAAAAAATAAAAACAGAAGCCGGAAATAAAACAAAAGATGTTGATAGTTCAAACGGAGAAAGGAACAATAATTTAAGGGATAAATTTTTTAACCGGTCTGAACTTAACAATAAACTAAACTTCGCAAAAGTGCGCGCTGAAAACACAGTATGGCTGGGATTTGAAAAAGCGGTTGCCCATTACGAAAATCCTTCGATGTACCCATTGCCTTCTGAAAGCAATACAGTTGAAAGAGCCTTTCATGATCTTCTTACAGTATTGCCAAACAGCAAAAGGAAAAAGCTGGTTGATAAAATTAACGAAACACTCAAAGCAGGCTCCTCTGTAAGGGTAAACAGGTATAAGGATCTGGTAAATGTAAATTTCAACTCCACTCTGCCGGTTACTGAACAGGTAAAGGCTATGCAGGTACCAGGTGAAATGATCTTCACAGAAGAAGAAGGAATTGAAATTACCGCTGAATATACAAGAAAAGCGGAAAAACCCAAAAATACAGGTTATACAACTTCCTCAAATCCCGTACCTCAGCAGGCAGCATCAGCCAGTAAAATATCTTTCTTTGTTGATAACATGACATGTTTAAACCCTGATGATGTCAGAAAAGATGAAATTAATCTCGCAGGGTTCTCAATTGATTCAACCGGAAATAATGTTAAATTTGATCCTTTTTTTGTTGGGAAATTCCGTAAAAATGAAACTGTTCTGCTGGGTGATAAAAGCAAGCTGTTTACTTTAAACATTGACCCGAACCAGATAGCACAATCATTTATAGCCGGATTATTTATAATAGAAAGTGACCTGATAAGCAACCAGGAAACTGTTGATAAACTTGTAACATTATTTCTGGTAATAGGGCTGGCAATAACAGTTGTAACAGGGGTTTTGATAGTAGTTACAGTTCTTACTGCTCCAGTAATTACTCCGTTCATTGCAACATTACTTATTGGTATAGCTTCCACTTTTTATGTAATTGGGCTGCAGTTTATCCCGCTGATGGGTGACGATATTTCATTTGATGTAACCGATACACTTGCCATAGCGGATAAAGTTGATATTGGTGAAACATTTCAAAGAACAATTACTATTGGTAAAGGACGTGACCCGAAAAGCTCTTTCGACGGAAAATATTCTGCTGCAGCAAGATGGGTAGGTGAAGCTTAACAGGAAACCTAACAAGTATTTGGCAGTAAATAAAAAAGGGCATAAATGCCCTTTTTTCTGTATTATAATGCCACAACTGAATGATCATGACATAGTAAATAGTGTTTACGGAGGTAGTTTGTAATCAGCTATTTTACAGTTTAACTATACTAACCCCTGCTTAAGTTCCACCAATTATAAAATAAACATAAGATTCTTTTGTAATTAAATGTAACATTGTCTATTGTTACGGACAACCTGTTCCATTTCCGTTATCAACAATATCACCGCACAACGGACCCAGTATTGCAAGCAGTTCGTTCTGCTCTGTTTGCGGAACAGCAAGAGTTGTCATTGCCATGACAAGATCGTTAACCAGCGCATTGAACTGCGCAGCGGTTATACTCATACCGCCATGCGCCGTGCGCATATCTTTGCCCATGTATAAACATGGTCCGCCTGTAACCATACATATCTGCTGAACAAGATTCTGCCTGAGCAGCCTGTATCTGACCCCTGAGGTATCAGCAAGTACCGGCGCAAAGAAAAAATTTATCTGCGGGTCGGCGGCTACGTTGTTGATAAATACTGCTACAACTGTATCAATTGCGGTGTTACCGCCAAGCCGGGTATAAAGTGATTGTGATGAAGGGGTGTTGTTGTTCATTGTGTTATCATCGCCGCAGCTTTGGAAACTTATAACTGCCACGATTGCAATTGGCAGTAAAAAACTGATGAATTTTCGCATGTTATCTCCTTTAAAGATGGTTATTGTTAAAAGTTAATTAATTGATATAATTCGCCTTTAACATACATACGAAGATGAAAGAGTTTTGGATTTAAAAAAAACAGTCTTCAAAATTCTGATAACAAAAAAAAGACAGGTCTATGACCTGTCTCTGCAAAAGATAATAATTATTTTGTTTATGGTGTCTCTCGTTTCACGCCTGCCTTAATCCCACGAAGTGGGAGGAAGGTTTCACGTTTCTATCTTCTCCTGAACTTCCTCTTATAAGTTTCATGTGATCCCTTGGTATATACAAGTATAGCTACAACAATGTGTATCCAGAACCAGGGATTTTCCCAGCCCATGTTATCGTAAATATAAATTATCATCAAAAGTCTGGGCAAGAAAGCAAACAATAATACATCGCCAATGAATGGAATATTATTATTCGGTATCTGGTGGCTGAAGTATGCAATTGCCAGCGCGATTC
>CAZQYL010000361.1:0-2695 GCA_964597425.1 uncultured Ignavibacteriales bacterium
TCTTAGCAGCAATTGTCTTTGCCCTTCATAGCTTCATATTCGGGTCTTTGTTACACTCCGGGGAAATTTGCGTTGAACCCCAGAAGCTTAAATATGAATATAAGATCGAAACGGATCTTACTGTTGAAAAATTTTCAGATGTTTTTTGTAAACGACTGAGTACCAAACATAAGTGGGAAAAGATCGGCAGCGATGTTACCGCTAATGAAACTTATACCAGCAGGTTCAAATTTAAGGATGAAAATGCGCATTCATGGGAATGTGAAGTAAGGATCAAGCAGGATAAAACCGATTACAGGAAAATGGATGTAGTAATGACCATGGATCCAAAACTGGAAAGCTGATTTTTTTTAAGTTTTCATATTTATTTCCGCTCGTGCCGCCTTGTGATACAGGGCGGTTTTTTTTATGATTACAATCATTTTATTCGATGCCCGCACAGGTTATTTTTGTAATAAAAACAGGGGGGATCATGCCAATTCCAACCAGCAGAACTAACGAAGCAGCCACGCTTACAATAGATCAAAACAAATGCAATTTGTGCGGCGCATGTGTGGAAGTCTGCAAGGACTTTTCTCTATACATTGAAGGTGATAAGCTCCTTGTAAGCGATACACCGCTTTTTGGTTGTATGGCCTGCGGGCAGTGCGCCGCAGTTTGTCCAACCGGTGCAATTATTGTTGAAGGAAGAACGCTAAGCGCGGAGGACTTTATTAAACAGCCTTTAAAGAATCAAAGAGCAGATTATGTATCACTTCTGAACCTGTTGGTTTCAAGAAGAAGCATCAGGGATTATAAAGATAAGGAAATACCCGAAGAGTTTATTCAGCAGATTTTAGAAGCGGCTGTAACAGCACCCATGGGTTTGCCTCCTTCGGATGTCGGTGTGCTTATTTTCCGCGGAAAAGATAAAGTAAGAACATTCTCATTTGATTTTATTGATGAACTTAAGAAGATGAAAAAATTCTTTTCTCCCTTTATGGCGGCATTAATGAGACCATTCATTTCAAAGGCTGATTATGCACTTACAAAAAGCTTCATAACACCATTGATAAATTTTTTCGGGAAAAGTAAAGAATCACAAAAGAACTACCTGCTCTATGATGCGCCTCTTGCTGTTTACTTTTACAATTCCGGATATGCTGACCCCGCTGATCCTTATATTGCCGCAACTTATGCTATGCTTGCTGCGCACTCTATGGGACTTGGCACCTGCATGATAGGGAGCATAGCCCCTTTCCTGAAACATATGAAGGGACTCAAAAAGAAATACAGCATCCCGCCGGCATCCAAAGAGGGATTGTTCCTCATTTTCGGCTTCCCTAAATACAAATATCAGAAGGCTATAAAACGGTCATTCGCTAAAATTGAATATGTATGAACAAAGCTGTAATTATTAAATTAGTTACCCTATTTTAATACATAAATTATTATTTTACCCTGATGATAATTAAATTTTTCAGGAAAGAACTATCCTTTCTGCTGGCGCTTATTACCATGGGAGCTTTGGCGGCTTTTGGCGCACACCCTATTATAAAAGAATCATTGCTGATAGAAGCAGTTTTATTCCTGGTTGTTTTTACTGTGATAATTTACGCAGCGCTTGGGGTTGTACACCACGCGGAGCTTCTTGCATATAAATTCGGTGAGCCTTATGGTACTATGATACTTACGCTTTCTGCTGTTACAGTTGAAATTATCATGATAGCTTCAATGATGACCCATGGCGACTCCGACCCGGCAATTGCAAGAGATACCATATTTTCCACGCTTATGATCCTGCTCAACGGCCTTACGGGTCTTATTATGCTTATAGGTGGTTTAAAGTACGGCGAGCAGAAGTACAATATTAAAAGTACAAACTCCTTCTTTTCAATGATATTCGGTATAGTAGGCATTGGGTTATTTCTGCCGCTTGTCATTCCTGAAGTAAGTTATGGTATGTACGAAATTTTCCTTGTAATAATATGCCTTCTGCTTTATATATTCTTCCTCAGAATGCAATCGAAGGAGCATAATTACTACTTTAAATTCGAAGGCGCGAAAAAAAACATATCAGGCGAACATGAACACCTTCCCGCAAAGAAGGATATAAGTACTTTTTATAATTTTTTGATGCTTGTTGCAACAATAGCCGCAATTTCGATCCTTGCTGAAAGCCTTTCAGTTTTTGTTGATGACGGCATAGAAAAACTTCATCTTCCTTCTGCTGCAGCGGGATTGATCATTGCGATAATCATTGTATCACCCGAAGGACTCACGGCAATTCGCGCCGGGCTGCATGACGATATGCAGCGCGTAATAAATATTTCGCTGGGCTCAATGCTATCAACAGTTAGCTTAACTATCCCCGCAGTACTTATTGTTGGGTTACTTATAAACCAGGATGTAATGCTTGGTCTCACTCCGCTGCAATCTGTAATGGTGATCGTTTCCCTTCTTGTGGGCATACTAAGCTGTAAAGATGGAGAGTCTAATGCCCTGCAGGGATTCATACATTTTATTTTATTTATTACTTTCGTTTTCCTCATATTTGTTTGATCCTATAATACCAGTGCTTAAAATATTCATACTGCTTTTGTTTGTTGCTGGCTCTGCAAAGTGTGATTCGCTAAGCATACTTTTTTTGGGCGATACACACTTTGGTGATAATTACCAGTATGACCCCAAATTCAGCAGGGGAGTGAACATCATA
>CAZQYL010000362.1:0-2685 GCA_964597425.1 uncultured Ignavibacteriales bacterium
TATCATATAAACCAATATTTTAATAACTATGAGTAACTACATTAAATATATAGCAGTCTTAGCCATAATAGTTTTTGCAGCAGGTTGCACCAAAGAACGCGATGAAACCAGCAAAACCAGCTTCCAGATACTTGCCGATAAGGAAAAAGAGTTAAACGACCGTGAAGCCAGAGTAAAGCTTAAAGAAATTGAGCTTGAAGAGCGCGAAAAGAAACTTGGCCTGGTTGAAAACAATTCAAATCCGAACATTCCAACTGATACCGGCACTGTTTCAACACAGAACATGACCCAGGTACAGAAGGATTCTGTTAAAAAAGTAGAAACGGAAAAGAAGAAAGAAAAGAAAAAAGAGATCCAGAAAGAAATAACCAAGAAGTTCGAGAACCCGACTTCAACAGTTAAAGATTATTATGAATACATCCAGCGCGGAATAAATGAAACGGGTAATTTTGAAACCAACATGAAAAAGGCGCAGAAATATTTTCCATCAAGACCGGTTGATAAATTGAAATCAGGTTACCGCAACACCAAGCAATTCACAATTGTTGAAGAGCCGAAGGTGTTAAGCCAGAAGGATAATAAAGCAAGCGTTGTTTCAAAAGTGAAACAAACACAGGTTGTAAAAAAAGACGGTAAAGATACAGAAGTAACAAAAACACTTACCGTAACATATAATCTTACCGCCAACAAAAATGGCGAGTGGGTGATAACTGGTAATTCTGTTAAAGAAGATTAATTTCAGGTACATACAAAATTTAAACCCCGCTAATAGCGGGGTTTTTTGTTATGGTTAATTTTCAATTCTTCCAGTTTTTTTATGAGCCACATTGCCTCGGGTATCGGGGAATTTTCCTTCAACGAACTTATTGTATCTTCTATCACATCCGTTTTCGGCCGATCCTCGTGATATTTCCATAAAGTATTGTAATATTCAAGAAAATCATTCGTTTTTGTTCTCAGAATATCTGTCATGTGTTCGTCATTGTTCACGTATTTCCTGAATGAATTTGAAGCTTCTTTTCCAATATCGTAATTTCTGAGCTCATAATGATTCTTGAGGTTTAAGTATTTAATATGGTATTTGTACATATATGTATTGGTCTTAATTTTTGAGGATTCCCTTAAAGATGAACCAAAATTTCCCTTCTCAAATTCTATTAAAGAGCTGCAGAGGGCTTTTATATTTTTTCTGTGTGAAGGCTGGATAACATCAATATTCCTGCTAAGAAATTCCTCTGCTTCGTTTATTTTGCCTATTTCAAAATAATTGGAAATTATATTAAGGAAAAGATCACTTCTGAAATAATTTTCACCGCTTAATCTGTACAGTCTGTGTTTAATATACATACTGTAATTATCGTTCAGTTCCATTCTTATCCACCTCTCCTTTAGAGTGCGTTTTTTCCTTACGCAGTAATTAATGAGGTTTATTACAACCATTCTCTTGGTTCCTTCATTGAACTTATCAATGTGTTCGGTAACGTATTTCTTAAATTCATAATAGTACTTTTCATTTTCTGAATGCCTGAAAGCCAGGAATGCCAGGTAGTATGCATTAAGAGCCTTTTTACCTTCAAAATCATGTTTTAAAATGAATTCAAACAATGCCGGAATATTAACATTTTTCAGGAACTCATTTCCCAGGTCAACATCAATTTTCGTGTTGAACCGGCTCTTATTTGAAAGGTTATCCTGGTACGAAAGAAAAAAATCAGAAAGAAAATAGAAAATTATGTATTCTGTTCTTTTGTATATGTTATGTGTAATTTTTTGCTGCAAACCCCTTTCAAGGTGGAACATCACGTTTTTCCATTCAGCCAGATGTTTTTCAAGAAAATAGTCGTAATGAAGATTATCTGTATTGTTGTAGGTATCATCAAGGTAAGTATTGTACTGTTCCATTTTAGGTATGAACAGATTATCCAGCTTCCTGCTGTCCAGTTCTTCTAGCAGCAATTTATTGTAAACAAATTTATTCTTTTCAGCTGCTGATAGTACCATGAACCTTTCAGTTTCTTTGTAAAGATCAGAGAACAATTTTCTTAACTTTCGGTCATCATACTGTTTTCCCGGGTAAACATATCTGAAAACAGCTTGTTTGGTAAGTTTAATATCCTCAAATGAAGGATAATATTTCTTTAATACCGAAAATAGCATTAACAGGTTCTTATTTGAGTTCAAATAAGGTGATTCAAGAAATTTTGCAAAGTCCGAAATATCTTTCTTGCTGAAGCTTTTTACTATATCAATAGCTTTACTTTGTATCATTTGGCATAGAAAATTTTTTCACAATTTAGCATAACTCAGTTTAAAAAAAACAGCAAAAAAACGAAAATTCTCTATGAAATTGAATAATTGACCCCATTTTCAGGTTTTCACATTTGCATAAAACGTCCTTTTGAAAAATGCTATTTCAGGCGTAGATTTGCTGTATTAGTATTCAATCAGGTTTAACTTTCAGAAGTTAAATATCAAATGCTGTTAAAGTGTTCCGGGAAATTTTTCTTAAAGTTTGGACAAAACATGGGGATGTTGAAAATATATTTTATTAACCACAGATCAATTAAAAGGAGTAAAAATGAAAACGTTGAAAGTTGCTGTCGCGGTCATAATGATGATCATTTCCATAAGGATTTCTAATTCGCAGGATAACAATCCCGGGATGCCGCTTACCGGGGATAGTTA
>CAZQYL010000363.1:0-2670 GCA_964597425.1 uncultured Ignavibacteriales bacterium
AAGAAAATAAATACAAGCCCACTTTTTGCTAAAATTATTAAAAAACAGTTAAAAAATACAGCTAACTACTTAACTTTCCCTAAAAAGAAATCAACATTATCCTTTGCGAAATTAACCAGATCACGCGCTGATGCTTTGCCTTCCGGCGAGCCCATTGCTGCATTAAACGCATCCATATCGTCATAATACATTTCTGCCATCATAAAATACTGCGACTCAGTACCGGGCAATACCTTAAGCTTTGATACTTCGGATCTTATGAGACCCGGTATCTTTTCAACCAAAGGCATGTGTTTTTCAAAGTAATGTTTTTCAAACATTTCCAGATCGGAAGGGGTTTTATACATTGCTACTAACTTTACCATATCGAATATAACTTATTGTTTATTAATAATTATCTATTTGGCGGAAAATACGGCAATATTCCAAGCGGATTGTGCACATACTTTTTTATCATTTCTGGTCCAACAGCAAACTGAACACTCCCCGTACTTATTGAATCACCCTGGGCTATGCCAAAGTTCTCTGTCATTTCACCCGGCTCCCTTATATCTGAAGCATAAACGAACCTGGAATCTTCAAGCAGGTCACTTCCCGTTTCAAATCTTGCAACTGCAAAAGGAAGCATTTGTTTTTCGGGGATATCGGTTGTTGAAAGAACGTTTACACCGCTCTTTGGAATAATTGTACCGTCAAGTATGAACCGTTTTGGCGGAGTAATAAAGTACTTGCCTTCCATAATTGATCCAAGGTTATACGCTAACATATTCATATAATCATCTTTTGTATATTCAGCGTCATTTTTAAAACCCTCAGGCGCAAACGCAATTATCCTGTTTGTATGCCCTTTGTGTGAAAGCACCAGCGTACCTATCTTGCACTGCCTGAATAATTCCCTTACGTCTTCATTTCTCATCCTTATGCAGCCGTGTGATGATGGTCTTACGCCCAGATGAACATAGTATCCTGTGCCGGGGAGTCCGTGGAAACCAACCCCCATGTTGAATGCCATAAAATAATTCAGCTGAGACTGGAATTGCGAAGACTTGTGAGCCTCATTCATGTGGAAAATTGCAAAAAGCCCGGGACGCGAATCAACGCTTTTGTGTGCACCCGGTATTCCCGAAGAAACAGGGTAAGTAATTGTACGCCCATCCCTGTAATGCACATATAGTCTCTGCTGATCGATCCTGAACTCAAGCCATAAATTATCTGCAGTATAAATTGTATCCCTGAGATTTTTCGAAAATTCTTCAGCAGCAAGGAGAGCAGAAAAATTAACCTTAGGGGTGTTTTCTGAAGTTTCAGTAACTTCTTCTTTTGGATTATATCCTGATACTTTTTTGTTCTTAACCGGCTCTGAAACAAACCCCGCAAACAAAAATACACACAAAATCAGCGGTAAAAGATATGCCGCGGCATTACCTTTACCATGTTGCTCTGTGTTCTCTTCACTCACCGCAGATTTATCAATTTCTTCTGCGGGCAGCTCTTCTGAATTTTGTGGGGGCTCTTCCAAATTTATTAATTATGATTTATTTACTTCGTGTTCCATCCAGTGCATTGTAACCGATTTAGGCCTTGTGATGGGCTCGCCCATTGCGCGGCTTAAAATAAGCTGCGAACAGATTCCAAGCGCCCTGGAAACACTGAATATTACTGTGTAATACTCAAATTCCTTTATACCGTAATGATATAACAGTGCGCCTGTAGCCGCATCAACATTGGGCCAGGGGTCTTTTGCTTTACCCTGCTCAATTAACAGATCGGGTACTATCTTAAATAACTTCTCAACCATTACAAACCTGTCATCGTTGGGGATAACTTTTTTACCCCACTCAACCGAAGCTGTAAAACGCGGATCGGTCACTCTTAAAACTGCGTGTCCGTAACCGGGTATAACAAGTCCGCGGTCCAATCTTTCTTTTGCATAGGCTCTAAGTTCATCATCAGTGGGAACCTTACCGAATTTATCGAGGGTTTCCAGAACGAACTTCAGGCATTCCTGGTTAGCCAATCCGTGTAACGGACCCGCTAAACCGCTTAGCCCTGCAGAAAGAGAATAATACACATCACTTAAAGCAGAACCAACTACATGAGAAGTGAATGCGCTTACGTTTCCGCTTTCATGGTCACAGTGAACAACCATATACATCCTCATAAGCTTGTACCACTCATCCATGTTGCCTTCAATGCCAAGCATGTATGCGTAGTTTGCGCCCCAGTCAAGATCTTCCTTCGGTTTAATTATATCGCCTTTACCAAATCTTGTTCTGTAAATAGCAGCAGCAATCACGGGCATTTTAGCAATAAGATCTAATGAATCTTCAAGGGTATATTCCCAATAAAGATCTTTCTTTAATCCTTTATCGTATTCACGTCTGAATTTTGAATAATTCCCAAGCGCAATAACTATGGCGCTTAGTACATTCATAGGATGGGCGTCTTTTGGGAATGCTTTTAATATGTTCCATATATATTCAGGAACTTCCATCCTGCTGTTAATTTCTTTCTGCAGGTCTTTTGATTCTTCTGCGTTAGGCAGTTCGCCGGTTAACATAAGCCATAAAACGTCTTCAGGTAACTTATCGGTAAGTTCTAAAATAGGGATACCTCTTATCACCAGTCCGTAATCCAATCCAACTTCAGATGTATCGCAGATAAGTGATT